>WRGH01000126.1 GCA_009787285.1 Brevinematales bacterium | reverse complement strand
TATTGGGAGACGGATCGGTTTCTCTTATCATAGATGTAAGCCAGTTATTGGAACTTGGGTTAAAAAAGGAGATGGAGCAGCGCCGAATCCGCGAAGCTTCAACACGGTAGGTAACTTATGGCGGCAATAATTAGAGATTTAGAACAGGTAAACGCCGATTTGCAGGAACAAAAAGAGCGGGTGGATAATGTTGACTTTAAAATGGTAACGTTCTCTCTTGCCGGAAAAGATTACGGCGTCGATATTATGAGCGTAAAGGAAATCGCAAAGGCTGATAAATTTACCTTTGTGCCAAACACAGCGTCTTATGTACGGGGAGTATATAACCTTCGCGGTGATATTATTCCTATTATTGATTTAAGAAACTTTTTCATCTGCCGGTAGATGAAAAAAAAGACAGCATTGAAAATATGCTTATTCTCCACATAAACGATCAGGTTTATGGGACAATTGTAGACAAAATTGATAAAGTTGTTGGCATTAACCATGAGTCAATTCAGCCGCCGCACCCAATCTTTGGCGATATTAACATAAAATTTATCAGCGGCGTTGTAGAAAAACAGGGCGACCTTTACATTATTCTCGATGTAGTGCGTATATTTACCGTCAACGAAGAAGATAAGAATAAGATGCGCGCAGGAGTAACAGATTCTTCAGGTGAATACTTTGTACCGCCGCCGCCAGTAGGCAATGTTCAGCAGCAAGTATCTGCCTCAAATTCGACTATAGACTTTGTAAAGGAAAGCCTTGCGGCTTTAAAGCGGTTTATTGTTACAGATTTAAATATAAATTGGTTATACAAACGTTTCTCCGAATGGAGTAACGGCCGCTCCGGTGAAGCATTGCAGATAAAAACTGCATCGGAAGCAGATGATTTCCTTGCCCCGTTTAGTTCTCCTCACACCAGTGTATTCTGGAGTGACACCTATGCAAGTTCCGTAAAAAAAGTTCTGCCGGAATTTTCATCTACAATTATTAACGTATGGAATATAGGCTGCGGTAAGGGCTATGAAACTTATTCATTTGCCTGTACACTAAAGTCAAAGTATCCAAATGCCCGTTTTAAAATATGGGCAAATGACAATGATATTATGGCTGTTTCACAAGCGCCGAATATGGTTTATGATTTTGATGAAATACCTGAATTTTGCCGTTCATTTATGGTGAAAGGGCCGAACGGCTATTCATTTAGTCCGGCTATAAAGGATTCGATTGTTTTTGAATACCACGATATAGTTAATGAAAACGCTCTGCCGGAGCTTGATATTATTTTGGTAAGGGATGTAATATCGTTCTTGCCGGCAAGCGATCAGACAAGGGTTATTTCTGGTTTTTCAGAAAGACTAAAAAATCGCGGCGTGGTATTTTTGGGAAAGAATGAAGAACTAACCGGTTCTATCTGGCAGTCAATAACAATGGCCGATGATCCTGTTTCAGCTTATTTGCATTGTGCATAAAAAATAAAAGGAGAGAATTATGAGAGTCGAGTATATCAACCCCTTTGTAGAGGCCGCTTTCAGTGTATTAAAAGAGTTATTAAATACTGATGTTAAACGCGGAGAAATTTACTTGAAACCCACTTCTATGAAGATCATGGGTGTTGCNGCTCTGGTAGGTCTTGCCGGTGATGTGGAAGGACGTGTTCTTTTTGATATGACCAAAAATACTGCCTTGCATGTAGCCGGAGCAATGAATGGTGAAAATTTTACAACGCTTGACGAGCTTGGCAAAGCAACCATTCAGGAGCTTGCAAACATGATTACCGCTCAGGCTGTAACCAAACTGCATGATTTGGGATTTAAATTTGACCTTACGCCGCCGGCTCTTTTTACAGGTGAGAATATGGAAGTTTCCACTAATCTTGGTGAAGTAGAAGCGCTTATTGTTCCAATGGAACTTGGTGATAATTTTAAAATAGAAGTTAACGTCGCTATCCGCGAACGGATAAAATAAGTTTAAAATAAAAATACCTCCGCTTGCCTAAAGCGGGGGTGTTGATTAAAGTTGTTCGAAAACCCTGTGGTTCCAGGACGATTTCATTCTGTTTCCATTTTAAATTAGGGCGGTTAGCTCAGTTGGTTAGAGCACCAGCTCGACACGCTGGGGGTCACAAGTTCAAGTCTTGTATCGCCCAATAAATTTTTGGGGAGTAAACGGGCTGCAGCCTTGGTTTACTCCCTTTTTTAATCAAGATTTAAACCTATAACATTGTCTACAGGAAGGGAAAAAATGAGACCTTCCGCTTTTGTGGTAATTCCGTAAGAAAGACTNACCGCTTCCATGATAGGCAGTTTTTTTTCACGGCTTGTCAGAATCAAAACAATCTCTTTTTCTTCCTGTACGGAAATGCCGAAAAATTTGACGGGACCGGCATGAGCCAGCCCCCTTGCATGGATTACCGTGCCNCCTCTTGCTCCCGCTCCCCTTGCAATATTCATGAAATCATCGCTGTATCCGTTGTTTATTACCGCGATGATAAGATCATTGTTAATTTCCGCCTGCTTGGCTGTTTTTTCTGTCGATGCCATAGTATCTTCCTTAATTAGATTTATTTTTTCATTTTTTTTGATGCTTTCTTTAAAAACCCTGAGTAAGGGTGTATTGATTCCTGAAAGAGGGATCGTAAAGGCAATGCCCGCGCCTGGTTTGTGGAAGCCCAGTTTTCGCCTTATTTCCTTGAAAAGCACGTGAACAAGGACTTCCTGTTCAACGCATAGGATAACAGCTTTTTCTGTAGCGCTTATACCCAATAAATCGTGTATTTCCGAACTGGCGGTTCCCTTCCCCTTGCTGATAAAATGGAAGCGGACTTTTTCTTCTCCTAAGACCTTTGTAATAACTTCGGCCTTGTCCCAGTCAACAATAAAGAAAAACATTTTAAGGCGTGGAATGGNTTTTTGCGGCTGGATATTTTTGTCTTCATTCCTGAAACCAGGCAGCTTAAAAGGAAGCTTAATATTTTTTTTAGGTTTCTCGCCGGATTTTCTTTCAGCCATAATAAGTCTCCTCGAACACGGTTATGTGTCCAAGTTCTTCAGGCATGATACCGCTTATGTCTTTTGCCATTAGTTCAATTCCAACAGCGGAGGCTTCTCTCTGTTTCAGGCTGAAAATCAATCCCATTAACTGAATTATTAAAAGAGGCGTCATGGCAACCATAGCAACAATGCCGAAAGCNTCAATCATAATGTCTCCGCCTGAACCTTCACAGGTTCCTATTGCCAGAGGAAGCAGAAATGTAGAAGTCATCGGNCCGCTGCAAACTCCGCCTGANTCAAATGCNATACCGGTAAAAATTTTCGGCACAAAGAAAGTGAGACCCAAAGCGAACAAATAACCGGGAACTAAAATATACAAAATCGGAATATGCAGTAAAATCCTCAACATGGTTATAGTTAACGCTATAGACATTCCTATGGCAAGTCCCTTCATCATCATTTTTTGGGATATGGCGCCTTCAGAAATTTCTTCAACCTGCTTATTAAGCACGTGAACTGCCGGTTCTGCGGCCACAATAAAATATCCTACAAGCGTTCCCAGAGGCACTAATAACCATTTAAATTGCGATGATGCCAGTTGGAAACCGAGCAGCCTTCCTTCCGGAAAAAAGCCTGTATTTACACCCGTTAAAAACAATATAAGACCAATCAGCGTATAGATAAACCCTACAAATATACGTCCTAACTGATGACGGTGATAACGGCGCGTAATCAATTGAAAAACAATAAAGCAAATTACTATAGCGCCTAAAGCCATGGATACTTCTTTAAAATATATCGGTAATTGAAGGATAAAATNCTTGACTACGTCTTGTGATGTTGCAGCTTCGGGAATTAAAAAATGTTCAATATTTGCGGTACCTGTTTTGTAAAAAATTCCCAAAAGAAGGACAGCTATTATCGGCCCTACACTGCATATTGCCACAAGGCCAAAACTGTCTTCATGGGAATTTTTATCACCTCTAAGCGAAGCGAAACCCACGCCCAGCGCAAGAATAAAAGGAACTGTAATAGGACCTGTTGTAACGCCTCCTGAATCAAAACCAACCGGAATAAACGGTTTCAGACTGTCAGGCGCAAAGAATACAATGGCAAATACAATTGCATAAAAAAAGAGCAATATTACCGAAAGCGGAATTTTAAACAATATGCGCAGCAGCGCAATTACAAGGAATAATCCTACGCCTATTGATACTGTTGAAATAAGTATCCATCCTGGTATGGTAGGCGTTTGTCTTCCAAGTACCTGTAAATCAGGTTCGGCAAAGGAAATTATAAATCCGATTATAAAAACAACGGGGACAATCAACAGCAAATTTGATCTTTTTGTCAATTCAACGCCAATGCCATCTCCCATCGGCATCATGGCCATATCCGCGCCCAGCATAAAAAAACCCATTCCTACGATTAAAAGCATTGCTCCGGCCATGAACATAAGAAGCGTTCCCGAAGGTACCGGTGAAATTACGCTGATAACAAGAACAATAATTGTTATCGGGAGAACAGCGGAGAAAGCTTCCATTATTTTTTCTTTTAGGACTTTATTCATTAGCCGGCCTTATAATTATTTTTATTCACAAGTATAGAAAATTATTTATAAAATGAAAACCTATTTTAGCATTATTTGGATAATTATTCGTATGGGAAAAACAAAGAAAATAGAAAGTAATACTCCGATTTAACGCAGATCAGACCGGGTTAGATGTCCGCTTGAAACTTAACAGGGAGCAGAGTTTTAATTTAGAGAGCGATTAATTCTCGTCATTCGCCTATTAGTCTTCTTTTTCCGGCTCACCAAGTCCGTACTCGGCAAGTTTGCGCAGAAGCGTTTTACGTCCAATTCCAAGAATGTTTGCGGCTTTTGTTTTATTCCCGTCACAGTGAGAAAGAGTATCGCGGATTATTATTCTTTCACATTCAGCCATATTCGCGCCAAGCTTTATGTTTATCCAGCCTTCATCGCTTGGGCTGCGCAGGGGCGGCGGCAAATCTTCTACGATAATAACTTCCGACTGGCACATAACAACCGCGCTTTCAATACAGTTATGCAATTCGCGGATATTACCAGGCCATTCGTAAGCATAGAAGCGGGAAAACACTTTTTCGTGAATCCCGTTAATTGTTTTTCCGTTTTCTGCGCTAAATTCATTTAGAAAAGATGCCGCAAGGAGAGGAATATCATCCTTTCTTTCGCGTAACGGAGGAACATTGATATTTACAACATTCAGGCGAAAATAAAGATCTTCACGAAAATT
>WRGH01000125.1 GCA_009787285.1 Brevinematales bacterium | reverse complement strand
AAATTATGACACATAACAATACTACGAAAAAATTATTCAACCAGCGTAACATTGCTTCCCTCCCTCAAGTCCGTATCGGGACGCAGAACGACTAATTCTCCGGCATTTAAGCCGGAAATAATCTCGCGATCCTCGCCGTTTACGGAACCGAGAAAAATCTTTCGCTCGGTCACTTTGCTGCCGTTAATTACAAAAACGCTGCCCTCATCGTTATTTTTATTACCGTTTGAAAGGTCAGAATTTGAATGATTAGCATTCGTCCGGTTAAAAACGGAAGAATCGGGTATGAATTTTGTCTTTTTTGGAGGTCCCAAAATTACTGTAACACGCGTAAACATTCCTGGTTTTAATCTATTGGCGTCTTCCAAAAGACCTTTCTCCTGCAGAAGAACCCGTACAAGAAAACTTAGACTCTGGCTGTCCGCCTGCGGATAAATCAAATCAACAGTACCGTTCAGCCTTTCTCCTGTTCCGTCTATCAATACAGAAGNAGACATTCCCTTATCTATCCGCAGAGCGTCTTTTTCGCGTACCGGAAAAATTGCGTATAACGATGATGTATCAATCAGGCTGAAAATTTTATCCTGCGGACGAACCCGCTCTCCTTCTTCAAGATAGCGGGCTCCGATTATACCGGAAGCGGGACTCAGTACCGTCAGTTCCGCAAGAGCAATCTTAGCTGAAGAAAGTTCCTTTTCCGCGGCTTCAAGCCTTGCGCCGGCTGCTTTCAGCTCCGCCCTAAGGNTTGATGTCATAAGTGAAACAAGCGCGTTTTTGCGTTCAGCTTCATCACGAGGAACAGAAATCCCGGCTTTTACAAGGTCTTGATCACGGCAGCCAATCCTTCGAATCTCAAGCTCTCTTTCCAATAACTCAATCTGTTCCCATTCGCTGTCAAGGTTGAAACGGCTTACAAGAATCGCCTCTGAGTGAATTCCTCCCGCTTCATAAAGTTTTTCCTGATTTTTATGCTTACGGTTATTTTCATCCCATTTTCGCTTTGCAAGGACAAGTTCCGCTTCGGCTTTGTCAAGCGCAAGAAGCTGTGCCTCAGACTGGAATATCCCTTCTAAAAGCCTTGAGTTTGCTAAATTACAGGCGGCAAGCGCCTGAGTATAATTATTTTCAGCTCTTTCAACAGCAAGATTAATCTGCGGATTTTCAAGCCGAACTATCAATTCACCCTGCTTTACAAAATCTCCCTCGCGGAAAAACAGCCTTTTAATTACAGCTTCCTGCGGAGAGGCAATATCCACCTTGCTTAAAAATGACAAGCTTCCAAAGCCTGAAACTTCATCCGGTATTTCGCGGACAGTTACCGATACTCCCTTAACTTTTCTTCCTTCAGTGTTTTCATTCAGAGAATTTCCGGCGCAGGCAAAAACCAGCAATACTGCCAGTTGAATAATTATGACTTTTTTCATTAATCTTTCCCTTTTTGTATTGTTTCATTTAACGTACGCTGCGTCAGCAGAGCAAGATCCCCAGGTTTCAAGTCAAGAATTCTTTCCAGTTCGCGTTCAGCTTCCAGAAGGGCAGTTGCAGCTTCAATAACTGCAATTTCTTTTTGTGTTTGTTCGATTAAAACTTCCATAAGATTCAGTCTTGTAATCTGACCAAGGTTAAGCCGTAACTCTTCAATACGGCACCGTTCGTTTCCGAGAGCGGCGGCTTCAATAGCTAAAATCCGTTTCTTCTCCGCAATTGCGCATTTTTCAACAGCGTTTACCGCTGCTCTGCCAATTCGATCGGTAATGACGCCGTATTTTTCCTGTTCCAGAGCAAGCGCAATTTTAGCCTGATCTTTTCTCATACCCGCAGCCGGATCAGGCAATGGGCTGAAATTATTTTGAAGCATTNCCGTTTTATCGTAAGGCGGTTCCCATCCGGCCTGCGCGCCTATGCTGTTTTTAAACCACGGACTAGAAAATTCAATATTAACTCCCACAGACCAGTTGAAGCGCGTCAGCGGATAACGCTGTCCGCTCAATCCGAAATTTCCTATAAGCCGCAGATTCGGTATCCATGATCTTGAAATTATTTTTAATTCCGCCTGTTTTTTTATTATCGAATGGCGTACTTCTGCAAGATCGGGGTTCCGTTCTTTCGCAATAGTTTCGGCTAACACAGCGGCGGGAATAAGAACAGACCTGTTAATATCAACTCTTTCCGTTAATTCAGGCAATGTTTTCAGCCCTAAAAGTTCCGCAAACTGCCTTTCCATTTCAGATAACTCAAGCTGAAGCGAGAAAATATTAAGTTTTGCATCGGCAATATTAATATCCGCATTTGCAAGATCAACCGACAAGGCAAGACCAAGCTGAACTTCTTCATTGAGGATTCTTCTCTGTTCATAAAGCACATTTAATGCCGCAAGTCTTATTTCAAGTATCGCTCTTGATGAAAGCACATTCCTGTAAGCTGTTATGGCGGATTCAGCTATTTCAGACGCCATTCTTTCAAGCTTTGATGAAGAAAGATTCAATTCAAGTTTTTCAAGTTTACGCGACATAATTGTTCTTCCGCCGTCAAAGACAAGTTGATCCATGCTTATTCCGTAATTTTTTATAAAAGAATCCGCGCCTGTCTGCTGAAGCCGGTCGTTTTCCGAAACGCTAAAGGAAAATCTAGGAAAATATACACGCCGTCCCCATTTCCACGCTCCTTCCGTAAGAGCCTGCGAGGCATAGGAATACTTTAAATCAGCGGAAGATGATACGGCCAAATCCGCAGCTTCTGAAATTGTTAGATGACGTTGTTCATTTTCATAACCATATATGACAGCGGCTGTTAAAAACAAAAAGAGGGTAATTTTACGCATTTTTATTTTCCTTTTTAAACATAGGAGTTTTCATTACATAACCTCCGAAATAATTTTTTCCAGATTAACAATTGTACGTAACAGGGGCGTGCCCCACGGAAGCATTGCCTTTGCGCGGCTTAAATCTTCGAGAGCTTCCCGTCCCTTTCCCGCTGTCCAGCGAAGTCTTGCTCTGTCAAGCAGAACCATTGCGCTTTCTGCGGAAAATTCGGCAGCCCTGTCAAGAAAAGCGGATGCTTCATCGTTTTTTCCTGTTTGACCCGCAAGCTCTGCGGCAAGCCTCAAAGCGCGGATATCCTGAGGGTTATCGGCTAAAAGAGATTCTATTAACTGTACCGCGCCTTTAAGATCATCTTTTTCACGAAGTACTCTTGCAAGGAATAATTTTGCTTCAAATGACGACGGACGCCGTCTTATTGCCGCGCGGCAGGTTTTTTCCGCATTGTCAAAATCGCCTGAAAAATATTCGGCTTTTGCGCGTAACACAAGCGCGGGTGCAAACTTTTTTTCTTTGCAAAGAATTTCTATTGTCTCAGGGAATTTTCCAGAAGCATAGCTTTCTGAGGCGCTGACATAAAGGCGAATTGTTTCTGTATCCGGCGTTTTAGCGCAGGAAACAAAAGCCAAAGTAACAGTACAGGCAAGGATTATAAAGTGAAGTTTCATATTAACCCCGGCAGATGTAGGAAAGCCTTTCCGCAAGGCGTCCCGATGAAGCGGAAGCCTGTGCGCCAAAATAATCACGGAAAACAGGAATTTGTGTTAACGCCCTGAGCGCTCCTGTTGCATAAACCGTGTACGGATTATCCGGAAGATTGATTAACGGTAAAAGCGAGTCAAGAAGGGAGGGATTGGCTGCATTTACCGACTGGGAAATAATTGTTTCAATTTCGCGCTTGGTTTTTATTGATAAGCCGTCATCTGTTTTTAAACCTATATGAACTGCAAGAATTTTCCGGCACTCATCAGCAAAAGGACCGCGCGAAGATGAATTGATGCAATTTTCGGCATAATCAGCGGCGATAGCTCCCGAAAAAACCTTTGCTCCCCTGTACCAGTACTCCGGAAATTGCGCATAACGCGCGCGTATTGCCCTATATGCCGCTATGGATCGCCTATCCTCACTGTTCTTTTCCAGCATACAGACAAGAAGCATCCATCTTCCGAAACTATCCGGTTCTTCATATTCGTCAAAGAGCAGCGCAAGAGCGGCAAAAGCTTCTGCCCATTGTTCCCGAAAAAAAGCAAGAACTGCGCCGGCTGCCGCGTTAACTTCATGTCCGGCGTCAATTTCAAGCAAATTCAAAAGACCTTGTTCAACGTCTTTTTTCTGTATTAAGCCCCGGCCATACGCTAATGCCATTTCTTTGTACGCTGCGGCAACTGCGCCCGCATAATCTCCGGCGTTTTCACGTATTCCCGACTCTGTTACAGCCATACCTTGAAGCCACGTACCGGATCTTTCAAGCTCGGCAAATTCGTCAAGCGATTTTAAATACATGGAAGTATCAATTTCACCGTCATTTTGCCGAAGCGTTAATGCCGGTTTAGGCTCCGTAGATTCCGTTCTTCCCTGAGAATTTCTTCCATTGCAGGCCGGAAAAATCAACATGAATGACATAAATGTCAACGTAAAAAAAAGAATTTTCATAAGCAACTCCACAAAAAAGTTTTATTACCCTTTATGGGCGCGAATATGTGAAATTGCTTTACCGGAAATGAAAAAAATTGATTTTTTTAATTAAATATTAAAGATGTTTAGAAACTTCAGTTTCTAAACATCTTCCGTTACCTTTATTCTTTTCGGACTTGTGGCGTACCTTTGGTACGAAGGAAGCCAGCCAGCCCGATACTGGCTCTTTAATGCCGCCGGAAGACAGCTATTTTACCCCTATTTTTCACTTGTAAAATTAACTCTAAAAGGCAATAATATTTCACGGTAAAACTAATATACCGATACATACAAGATATCCAATGATATTTGACAGAAACATAGCTGAACGATTTAACGCTCCGAACAGGATAATTCTTGAGCCTAAAGAAGAAATAATATTAACACATTAGGTATACTGATGATTAAAAATGTTATGTATTCATTTTTTGAATACAATATATTTTATGAAAATTAAAGGAGAAAACTATGGTGATTGTTGAATATGATAATGAATGGTCTTTATCTTTCTTAAAAATAAAGAAAGAATTATCAAATAATCTATCCTCATTTATTAATATTGAACATGTTGGAAGCACATCAATAAAAGGAATGTGCGGTAAACCTATTATTGATGTTGTAATAGTTGTAAAAGATGATAATAGTTTTATCAAAACAAAAAATGAACTGGAAGAAAAATTTGGATATTTTCATATTGGGGATTGCGTACTTGTCGGCAGAGAAGTTTTTAAAAGAAAAAATAGTATAAATGAAGTATCTAGTTTTGTACAAGATTTAATGGATAAAAATATATTTACACA
>WRGH01000124.1 GCA_009787285.1 Brevinematales bacterium | reverse complement strand
GAGCACTCCGGTTCAAATCCTCAAAATTATTTTAATAGTGAATTTTTGTATCTTTATAGATGATTTTATAATTAGGGAAGTATTCCCCAGGGAGGATTTGACCCCCCACAAGCAGATCCAGAGTCTGCCGTGCTACCATTACACAACCGGGGAAGGCGATCTTTATCATAATAAAATGTAAAAAGGATTGTCAAGCCCACGCATCAAGCTGTTCCTTTATAACAGAATAAAGCCTGTCGGAAAGAATGATTTTTTTGTCCTCTGCAGGCAGACTTGCGGTATCAATAGGATTACAGAATGTAATTTTTATTGTTGTTCCGGTAACGCGGTAATTTTTTTCAAAGACATCGTAACTGCCTTTTATTGCTACGGGAACAATAACAGCTTCCGCCATAGTTGCCAATTTCAATGAACCCGGATGAAATGGAAGAAGCCCTCTGCCCATGGAACGGTGGCCTTCCGGNAAAATAATCATGCCGCCGCCTTTCTTAATCCTTGCGACACCGTTATGAATTGTTTGTAATGCTTTTTTTGCAGAGTTTCGATCTATAAACAGTCCGCCTATCATATAAACCCAAGCATTCAGTACCGGTATAAAAAGAAGTTCTTTTTTAGCGACAAATCCAATAGGTCTGCCGCAGTAGGCAAGGAGAAGGACAATGTCGAAGTAGCCGCAGTGATTGCCAACAAAACAAACGCCGCCCTTTTTCGGTATATTTTCAGTGCCTGTAACAATTACAGTACATCCGGACAAAAAAATTAAAAACCGCGCCCAGCCTGTGGCAAACCAGCAGACAAACCATGCCATAGGTTTTTTTAATCCCAAAAAATGAAACAGCATGGCTATTACCCCGAAAGGAACTAAAAAAATCATAGAAAAAATTACATACGCAAATACCACAATAGTTCTAATCATAAAAGTAATTATCCAATAAATTGTTCCAAATAACAACGGATGCTGCAGTTTCCAAAAAGAACAAAAGTTGATAGACTTCCCGTATTATGTATTATTCAAACGCCTTTATTCCCACTCTCAGAGAGGTTCCTGCTGATGCGGTAATTGCAAGCCACCGCCTCATGTTTCGCTCAGGACTTCTCCGCAAACTTGCNAACGGACTTTTTGCCTACCTTCCGCTGGGACTTCGTTCATTCCGCAAGGTTGAGCAAATTGTCCGCGAAGAAATGAACGCTATTGGCGCGCTTGAACTTAAGCCGTCAGTTGTCGTTCCCGGCGAATTATGGAAAGAGTCNGGCCGCTGGGATTCAATGGGCGAATCGCTTTTGCGTGTAAAAAACCGGCTCAATAATGATTTTGTAGTCTCTCCTACAGCTGAAGAAGCATTTACTGCCATTGTACGTGATGAGCTTTCCAGTTACCGGCAACTCCCGCTTACGCTTTACCAGATAAATACAAAATTTCGCGATGAAATACGACCGCGTTACGGCGTTATGAGAGGGCGCGAGTTTACAATGAAAGACGCATATTCATGGCATACGGATGATAAAAGCCTTGATGAAACTTATCAGGCGATGGGGCGCGCATATAGGCGGATTTTTAAAAGATGCGGGCTTACCGTAATCCCGGTGAAAGCTGACTCAGGCGCAATGGGCGGNAGCGGCTCTGAAGAATTTATGGTAGAAAGCGANGTAGGCGACAATACGCTTATCCTCTGTAAAAAATGCGAGTANGCCGCAAATGTGGAAAAAGCGTCCTGCGCTNCCGATTTCAGTATAAGACCTTCTGTAGAAGCTGCAAGAGCCGCCGCCGTTAATACTCCTGCCTGTAAGAAAATAGAAACGCCAAATGTAAAAACCATAGATGATCTTTGCGCCTTTTTAAAAACAAAACCGCAAGCTTTTATAAAAACGCTGATTTACCGCGCTGTAAATGTCGAGCTTGATCTTTCATCCGCTCCCGGCTGTTCAAAACTTGAAAGAAAAAAACCGTCCGCTGACGCGCCGCCCGTTTATAATGAAGCGTTTTTCGCAGTGGCAATACGCGGCGATCTTGATGTAAACGAAGTAAAACTTGCCGCCGCTCTCAAGGCAAGCGAAGTGAGCCTGGCCCTTGATACCGATGTTGTCCGTCTGACCAATGCGCCTGTAGGATTTGCAGGTCCTGTAGGGCTTTCTTCACTGCCGATCATAATCGATCACACCGTTACAGGCATGGAAGACGCGGTTACAGGCGCATTGGAAAAAGACCTTCATTATGAACACGCCGCTTACGGACGCGATTTTGAAGCATGGATGATCGAAGATGTCCGCACGGTAAAAGCCGGAGACCGATGCCCACTTTGCGGCGGCGAGCTTTATACGAAAATGGGTAATGAACTTGGGCATATTTTCAAACTCGGCAATAAGTATACGCGTTCAATGAATGTAACATATCTTGATGAAAACGGTAAAACCCAAATGCCGGTAATGGGCTGTTACGGAATCGGCGTTGACCGCACGCTTGCATCGGTAATTGAAGAACACCACGACGAGGCGGGCATTATCTGGCCTGCGTCTGTAGCTCCGTATCATGTAATTATTATNCCGATAAAATACAGCGATGAAGTAAAAACAGCCGCCGATAAGCTTGCGGTTGAACTGACTCATGAGGGCATTGAAGTTTTGCTTGACGATCGTAACGAACGCCCGGGCGTTAAATTTAACGANGCGGATTTAACAGGCATTCCCTGTCGCGTAGTAATCGGCGACAAAGGCCTTGCAAAGCCAAGTCCGCAGGTAGAGATAAAACGCCGCAGTGATAAGGAAAATCTCTTGATAGACGCGGACAAGGCGGCGGCTATGCTGACACAGAAAATACGGGAAGAACTTGCAGCTTTAAACAATTGAAGAGTCTTTTTATCCGGTTAAGGAATAGTTAAATACTCTCCAACCCTTAAGGGCTTGATTGTTTTTGCAAGCTCGGGGTTTTGTGTTATTGCTCTGTCTATTTCATATAACGGATAAAGGAGCGGCTCATAGCTCAAACTGATAATGCCGAAATGCATTGGGGTTGCNTATTTTGCTTTTAAATCTTCCGCCGCAAGAAGAAATTCTTTTACATTCATGTGGGAATAATGCATAAACCAGCGCGGCTCATAAGCGCCCGCTCCCAAAATAGCATAATCAATATTCCAGCGTTTGCCGAATTCCTTAAAACCGATGAAGTATCCTGAATCGCCCGAAAAATAAATTGTTTTACGCCCTTGTATCAGAAAACTGCCCCATAATGTTTCTCCGCTAGATTGTCCTATCCGCCGCGACCAATGCTGAGCAGGTAAAAGAGTATACTCTATTGAATCAAGTTTAATGCTCTGCCACCAGTCAATTTCATATACTTCTTTCGCGCCGTATTTTTCCGTTAGTTTTTTCAGACCCAATGGAACAATAAACACAGCGTCCTTCTTTGCAAGCTGTTTGATGCTGTACTTGTCAAAATGATCGTAATGGTTGTGACTTAACAATACTACAGGCTTTTGAGGTACTTTTGAAAAATCAAATTTAATTTTTACTTTTTTGCGCACAATCAAAGCGGCATTGGAAAAGAACGGATCAGTAAATATTGTCTGTCCGTTCATNTTGATNATNATAGACGCATGGCCTGCGAAAGTAATGCTGTCAAAACTGTTATCTGAGAGATATGCATAATTGTTTTGAACAAAACCGTATTGTTCTTCGGGTACTTCTTCAAATTTTTCTTTTTTACCGAAAAACCATGAACTTCTCCCCTCGATTCTTTGTCTTTGAAGCCATGGATTAAAAAACGAACCGTCAGGATTCACATGAGAGGCGTACAGCGTCGCGCTGTCTGCGGCTTGAGTTTTTTCATACCAGTCCGTTTCTGAGAACNNAGGCTGCTGTGATGCGCATCGGGAAAATACGATCATAATTATTGCTAAAAACCAAAACGCAGATGGTTTCATTAATTGATTTAGACGCCTATTGCCTTTTTAAAGATTACTTCCATCTCGTCAATCAATGGTCTTGCGTCAATATCCAGAAGAAGTCCCTTCTTTCGGTAATACTCAATCAACGGAGCTGTCTGTTCGCGGTAAACCTCAAGGCGCTTTTTGATCGCTTCCGGCTTGTCATCGTCACGGATATATACTTCACCTCCGCAACGGTCACAAATACCTTCTTTTGAAGTTTTATTGAAAATGACATGGAAATTATAACCGCATTTACGGCAGACCCTCCGTCCGCTTAGGCGCTCTATTACATTCGCATCAGGTATATCAAAGTTTACAACCTTGTCTACTGCGGAGAATTCCGCAAGCGCCTGCGCCTGGGGAATAGTGCGCGGGAAACCGTCCAGAATATAACCTTTCTGCACATCATCCATTGCAAGCCGCTCTTTTACAAGAGCGATTGTAGTTTCATCATCTACAAGTTTTCCGGCGTCCATGATTGCCTTTACTTTAAGTCCGAGCGGACTTTCTGCCGTAACGGCTGCGCGGAAAATGGAACCGGTGCTTATTTGCAATACGTTTAAAATTTCTGAAGCCCTTACAGCCAATGTACCCTTACCTGCGCCCGGGGGGCCCAAAAAGATTAATTTCATAGATTTACTCCTTAATAATTGTATAATTATCAGCATATAGTAATTTTTACCGATTTACAAGGGCATATTCTGCTACAAACTGTACATAAACCTGTAAATAACGGCTTTCCTGCCTGAAAGAAGAACGGGAATGCTGTCCTGAAGCGTAAAATAGGAAGAAGCCGCCCCGTCAAGGCTGTTGTTTGCGCATAACACAACAACCCTTCCGCCTTCTTTCAGCAGCTTGCCGAAAACTATGAACATTTTTTTGTAAAAATCAGTATCGTTAATTTCTCTGTAATGTCCCCATGGCGGGTCTGTAACTATTACATCAACGCTTTTTTCTCCGATAATTGACGGAAGTCCGCTGAAATCGTTCAAGTAAAAAGTAAAATCTTCACTTTTCTTTTTTTTAAACTTTGAGGATATATACGAAGCGGCTTCCCTGTCATTGTCGCAGGCTAAAAATTTTTGAATGTGAAAATGCTTCAGCGCCGTTTCGGGGATTGAGCCGTAACCGCAGAACGGATCAAGAACGGTGTCGCTGTGTACAGGGCGCGCAAGGCGGCACAGTGTCCATGCAAGGGGCGGAGGAAGTTCTCCCTTATGGAGGGTTTTTTCCCATGACGGGCGCAGGGTAAGCCGTTTCATAAAGCAGGAAAAATTCTGCTCCTGCGCCCTTTTTTCTCTCCTGAATAAAAACCAGAATTCGGTATCGGGAAGGCTGCGGTTAATTTTTAACCCTGAAAGGCTGGAAATATATTTTTCAGCTTCTGTCCTTAAATTTTCATCAATAGAAACCGGTATGTTTTCAGCGGAAGTTACGATTCTGAAAGTTCGTATATTTTTACTGTTATTTGCAATTATTTCGTTTG
>WRGH01000123.1 GCA_009787285.1 Brevinematales bacterium | reverse complement strand
TGCTGTTTTATCAGGTGGGAGAATTTTTTCAGGAATTGGCAGTAGAAAGATCAAAAAAATCCATTACAGACCTTATGGATATCCGCCCTGATTATGCGAATCTTGTAAAGGAAAACAGCGTTATTAAGGTCGCGCCTGATACTGTGTGTGCCGGCGATATAATTATTGTCAAACCAGGTGAGAAAATTCCTCTTGACGGTATAGTCGTTGAAGGGCAGTCCATGCTTGACACTTCCGCGTTAACAGGCGAATCTGTTCCGAGAAAAGCTGAAGTTTCAGGCACAGTATTGTCCGGTTGTGTAAACCTTACAGGCAAATTAACAATAAAGGTGTCTAAAACATTCGGCGAATCCACCGTTTCAAAAATTATCAATCTTGTGGAAAACGCTTCCGTCAGAAAAGCAAAAACAGAAAATTTTATAACAAAATTTGCGCGTTACTATACGCCGGCTGTTGTTATTTTTGCCGTACTGCTTGCGCTGATTATACCNCTGATCCTTGGCGGCGGCTGGATTAGCTGGATAAGGCGGGGACTTGTCTTTCTTGTAATTTCGTGTCCATGCGCGCTTGTATTATCCATTCCTATGGGATTCTTNGCGGGATTAGGCAAGGCCGCAAAGAACGGCATATTGGTAAAGGGCGGCAATTATCTTGAAGCGTTCAGCGATATTGATATAGCTGTGTTTGACAAGACAGGCACTTTAACAAAGGGCGTTTTCAAAGTTACGGCAGTGCAGCCTGCGGAAAACTTTACAAAAGACGCTCTGCTTGAAATTGCCGCCGGCGCGGAAACATTTTCCAATCACCCAATCGCGTTATCTGTCATGAAAGAATACGGAATGGACGCGGACGCTTCCTGCCTTTCTGAATATACGGAACATTCGGGATACGGCGTAAGTGTTGTTAGAAACGGTAAGGTCATATTGGCGGGCAGCCAGAAATTAATGAAGAAGACGGGGATCGCTTTTCATGAATCTCAAAATACCGGCACAAAAGTATATGTAGCGGAAGACGGCGTATTTGTAGGCTGTATAGTAATATCGGACGAAATAAAAAGCGACAGCCGTTCTGCGTTAGCCGCGCTTAAGGAAAGAGGAGTCCGAAAAACAGTAATGCTTACCGGAGATAATCCGCAGATTGCGGCGGATAGCGGATGAACTTGGAATTGACGAGGTTTACGGCGGGCTGCTTCCCCACGAAAAAACAGAAAAACTGGAAGCTCTGTATTTACAAAAACATGAAAAAAAGAAGCTTGTCTTTACAGGTGACGGAATAAACGACGCTCCTGTTCTTGCAATGGCGGATGTCGGAATTGCAATGGGCGCTCTTGGCAGCGATGCCGCAATTGAAGCGGCTGATGTAGTGCTGATGACAGATGAGCCTTCAAAACTGGCTGCGGTAATTGATATTGCGCGGTTTACAAGGAAAATAGTGTGGCAAAACATTGTTTTTATTTTGAGCGTAAAGGCGGTTTTTCTGGTTCTCGGCGTTTTCGGCATGGCGGCAATGTGGGAAGCGGTTTTTGCAGACGTGGGCGTTTCCGTTCTTGCAGTGCTTAATACACTAAGAATTATAGGCAAAAATCAAAACACAAAATGTGAAACCGCCCGATCAATTAAAATGAGTATTCCGACAACCGCTGTATAAATTGCAAATCCGTAAAGTGATTTTTCTCTGATTATTTTAAGCATTAGTTTTACGGCAAAAAAACCAACGATCGCCGCTGTTACTGTACCTGCCGCGACAGCAGCCGTTCCAATGCTTTCACCGGCAGTATCCGCCGCGCCGCTTTTTACAAGGTCTTTTACCTGTAAAATCAATGCGCCGAGTATTGCCGGAATTGAAAGTAAAAATGAAAAGCGTGCGGCAAAACCGCGTTCAAGCTTTCTAGAAAGAGCGCCTGATATGGTCGCTCCTGACCGTGATATGCCAGGAATAATTGCTATTGCCTGCATTATGCCAATTATTAAAGCGTCAAGGAAGTTCATGTTTTCCTGTTTTTTAAAAACATTGACAGTGTTGGCCCGGGATAATTTTTCCGCAATTATCAAAATTACCGATGTAATTAAGAAACAAAAGCCTAAATATTTTCCTGATTCAAAAGCGCGTTCTATTGCGTCTCCGAAGGCAAGGGCGGCTATTACAGCGGGAATTGTNGCNATTATTAAAAAAGCAGTAAGCGGCTGGATAATCTTTTTAAGAATTGCCCATATATCCTGCCATAATACCGTCATGACAGCAATCAATGTTCCCGCATGAAGCATGGTATCCAAAAAGAGAGCCGGCGTTGTTATGCCGAATATTTTCTGTAACAGAACAAGGTGGCCTGAACTGCTTACGGGCAGGAATTCGGTAAGGCCCTGTACAAGACCTAATACTATCGCTTCAATAATACTCATTAACTATACGACCTTTTTATGACAAACTATTTGCACCGGTTATCCGCAAGTTTTTACCGCATTTACTGCGGCATTACCATTGCATGTACTTTAATGCCGGTTTCTTTAACAGCCTCGTCAAACATAAATTTTGTTATTCTTCCCCTTGGTTTTGGGTGAGGAGGAGCGTCTCCTATCAAAATCATTAATTTTGCTTCCCTTTCCCATTTAAACTTTGTTGCTCCGTCATAAAGAGCTTCGTATACCGCTTCCGGAATATCGCCGCCGCCGCTGACGCGGATATCGTTTAAATCACGCTGGAACCTGCTAAAATTATCAGTAAACGGAACAATTTTTGTAAGNAATGTATCGTTATAATCTTTATACAGGACCATTCCGATTCTAAAAGAAGGAAAGTTAGACAGCATTTCGTTTAACATTGGNATTAATTTTTGGCGGACGGCGTCTATATATTTTTGCATACTGTTTGTAGTGTCAAGGCAGATTACCAAATCAAGACTTTTGCCTTTTTCCGCAGCCAATACACTGCGGATTAATTCTATTGTTTCATCCGGACCGGAGGATTGTATCATTTCGCCTCCGCCGGCTCTTGCTATTTCAGAAAATGCGTTAACTGTTTCCTGTAAATAATTCTGGTCATGGGTTGGATGTGTTTCATTTACAACAGGCTCCTCTTCTACTTCCGGTTTAGGCGGTTCTTGTTTTGCTTCAAGTACAAATGGATTATCTTTGAAAGCGCCACGGTAGTCGGCGTATGGAAGGGAAAAGGAACGGATATTAAGATAGGCTCCGTCCGTGAGGTAAACTTCTCCGTGGCGGCCGCCTTCATATCCGTAATAAATAACATACGGAATATAAATATGAAAGGCTCGTCCAAGTACNGGATGGCTGACAACAGTGGAAGAAACAAGGGAATATATCCTGTTTCCGGGCGGAATTGGAACACCGTTAAGAAGCCGTATTTCATCGCCGTTAATTGCGTTCCATTCACCGGCTCTNTACGCATAATTATCGGAATTCATGGACGGATCCCTTGTGGTTTCTGTTAAAAGTACGGAATTAATATCCGGTTTTTTCCTTATAAAAAGATGAAATCCGCCGTCTGCCCGAAGTTCAAGGCTTATATCGTCGTGGCCGATTTCCAAATCTTGGGCATAAATGAAAATACCGGCAATTATTTGCAAAAGAATAATAATGCTTAATTTTTTCATAAGGTTACTATAATATATCGTCCTTTATGTATCCGCGATTTAGTCTATTTGNCTTATTTTGGAACGCATATATTGGGGTATCCCGCAAGTTTTACAATCGTTAGCCTATCAGTTTTTGCCCATTGCTATTTCTGCAAATTTATCTTTTAACTCAAAAAATACTTCCGCTATTTTCGGATCGTATTGCATACCTGTGCTTTCCATAATTATTTTAACCGCTTCATCATGCAGAAACGGTTTCTTGTACGGTCTTTCTGAAACAAGAGCGTCATATACATCCGCAATCGCCATAATGCGTCCCTGCAGCGGAATATCCAGTTCTTTAACTCCGCGGGGATATCCCTTGCCGTCCCATCTTTCATGATGAAAACCCGCAAATAATTTGGCATAATTCAAAAAATCCACTTCTCCGTTTTGAGCTATAATTTCATCAATTATTTTTTCACCTATTGTTGTGTGTGATTTCATTATCTCAAATTCTTCTATTGTAAGTTTACCGGGTTTATTAATAATTGAATCGCTTATNGATATTTTTCCTAAATCATGCATACGCGCCGATATAATAATTTTTTCAACATCCCAACTGTTTAGTTCATCAAAATATAATCCGTTAACTTTCATTCCGTCTATAAGTATTCTTATATACATTGATGTACGTTCAATATGGTCGCCTGTTTCCTTGTCCCGATTTTCAACCATGTTCGCAAGAACTGATACAACACTGTCCTGAAGCTGCACAAGCTGCAATGTCCGTTCATGGATAATATCTTCAATGTCCAAATGTGATCTGATACGGTTTAAAAGCACAGGCGCGGAAAACGGCTTAGTAACAAAATCTACTGCGCCCAATTCAAAGCCGCTGACTTCTATCGCCGGATCAGTACGGCCTGTTAAAAACATTACAGGTATATGAGAAAATAAATTATTGGCTTTTAATTTTCTTAGAGCGCTTAATCCGTCCATTTCCGGCATTTCTATATCCAGTAAAATCAAGTCCGGTATGACTTTTTCCAGAAGCATAAACATCTTTGACGCTGACGGCAATGTCATTACACGATAATAACCTTCAAGCGCTCTTTCGACCATTGTAAGAGTAGTATCGCTGTCATCAACGACAAAAACTGTTTTCAACCGGCACCTCAATAGTTTATAAGACAAAAATAGCTAAAATGTTAACCATTCTTATAATTATAGGTTTTTTAATGGCAATAGTCAAACAAATCATAAATAAATTATTGATGTATCTATTTAAGAAAAAAAGGGGAAATCTGACAAAATCTTTCGTTTAAATTCTTCGTAATATGCTGAATTCTCAGAAAAAAGGCTGTTTCCGTAAGCATCTATACTGACTATTAACGGGCCGAATTCACATGTTTTCATTACCCAAAGACATTCCGCCATTCCAAGTTCCCGCCAATAAACATTTTCAATTCTTTCGATTTGGCTTGCCCCAAGTACTGCGCAGCCGCCTGGATATATGCAGTGAATTACCTTGTATTTACGGCAGGCTGATACGGTTTTTTCTCCCATTCCGCCCTTGCCAATCATCACTTTTATTCCTGTTTTTTCGATAAAGTCCTCTGTCCATTTTTCCAAACGGATTGAAGAAGTCGGCCCAATTGAGACAAGCTCCCATTCATTGTCTTTTTTTCTGACAATCGGTCCCGCGTGGTAATTTGCCATTCCTTTTATGTCTACAGGCAGCGCCATTTTTTCTTCCGTAACCCTGCGGTAAACTTCATCTCTTCCCGTTATAAGGANCCCTGAAAGATATACAATGTCTCCCGCTTTCAGGCCTGAAACATCATTATCGTATAACGGAAGGTTCAGTATTTTTTTCACAGTGTCTCTCCCGCATAGGTTGACAATTCGTAGGA
>WRGH01000122.1 GCA_009787285.1 Brevinematales bacterium | reverse complement strand
GGAGTCGCCAGTCAGGTAATGACTAATGAAGGACTTGTAGGAGCTCATCCAAGTCTTCCTCTTAATTCAAAAGCAAAAATAACAAACCCGCAAAACGGCAANGAANTTGAAATAACAATTATTGGCCGTATTGAACCGTCTCTAAACCGTATTGTTGANCTTTCTTCTGCGGCATTTCAGGCATTGGGGTTGAATCCTGGTGAAAATATTGTCCTTACTGTGAGCGCTCCGCCGCCTGTTGCAAGGCAAGTGCCAAGGCAGGAAGAGCAGATTGTAGATTTTGTAAGACCCGCTCAGACAGCGCAGGAAGTTAAGCAGCCGGAACCGGTTGTTCAGGCAAGTACCGGAGGCAAATCTCAGGGTGAAGACGTACGAATTGTTACCGCNCCGGAATCTTCGATAGAACAAAATCCGCTGTATAATTTTGCCGCTGTTTCCGGAGATAATGCATCGACTGAATTTCTTGCATGGCTTTTAGCTATGACTTATGACGCAAGAGAGGCTAGAGAAATTCGTGAAGAAAGAGAAACCAGAGAAGCCCGTGAAGCGAGAGAAGCGCGGGAGGCAAGAGAAGCCCGTGAAGTGAGAGAGGCGCGGGAGATAAGAGAAGCCCGTGAAGCGAGAGAGGCGCGGGAGATAAGAGAAGCCCGTGAAGCGAGAGAGGCGCGGGAGGCAAGAGAAATACGGGATGCTGCAATTCCACCTGTGAGTAGGGAAGTAAAAAACCAGCCCGCCGTAAATAATATTCAAAATGAAACAAACCGTAAATCTTTGTTAAATAACCTTTCTGAAGCATCAAATTTACAACCTACTGCTTCTGAATTCAGGGTTTCATCAAATTTATCGCAGTCTGTTCAAAATAATCCAACTGCCAGAGAACAAAGCGTTATTTCTGTTAATAATGCCGTCCCTTCACCTGTAGCTCCGGAAGCAATACAGATAATTCCCGGTCTTCCGGACCGTAATTCCGGCAAAATATACCGTTTACAGGTAGGCGCATTTTCGGCTGTTGAAGCTGCAACNAGGGCGATAGAGCTTTTAAGGGCGTCAGGTTTTAACGTTGAACAGGAAAATTCGGGTTCGGTTTACAGGGTTTTGGTTACCGGCATAANTGCCGCCGATGTTCATACTGCGTCAGTAAGGCTTGGTTCCCTTGGTTTTGCGCAAATTTGGGTCAGGGAGTAAAACAATACTTGAACAGACCATTAATAAATGATACACTATTAAAATAAGGGGGATATAATGGCCAGTCAATTAGTTACATTCCAGCTTGGAGAAGAACTCTATGGCATTAATATAATGGATGTTAAGGAGATTGTCCGTGTGCAGACAATACGGGCAATTCCCAATGCACCTGTGTACGTAGAAGGAATTTTTAACCTTAGAAGCGAAATAATTCCTATTATAAACCTGCATAAGCGGTTTCATATTAAAAAGCTGGTTACTTCCGAAGAAGATGAATTGTTGTCAGGATTTATTATCCTTGATATAGACGGGATGAAACTTGGAATCATCATTGACCGTATTTCACGTGTAGTAACAATTGAAAAAGAAGAAATTCAGCCGCCGCCGCAGATGTTTTCAGGCATTGGCGCCGAATATATTCAAGGGGTTGTTCGCCAGGAAGAAGGTTATCTGATCATTCTTGACATAAGAACCCTCTTCAATCCAAAAGAACTGCAAAAAATTGCCGATCTGCGAAAGTAGGCATTATTATTTGTTTCAAATTATCAGGTTTTGGAACAGCAATTTTAAATTTCGGGTAACGCATGAAAATTGAAGTTTATTCTCCCACTATCAGACGTAAGGAGATGGATGCGGTATTGACCGCGATGGTGGAAGAAAAAATAGGACCTGGTGACAGAAACAGACTTTTAATTCAAACGGCAAAAGAACGGCTTAATTTTGATTTTGCCCTTGCTTTGCGAAGTCCTGCGGTTGCTCTGTATTTGGCGCTGAAGTCCCTTAATATTAATTCAGGACAGGCAGTGGTTATTTCCGCTCTTTCTCCTGTTTTTTATATGCAGGTAATCAATGATTTGCAGCTAACGCCATTGCTCTGTGATGTGACTTATGACAGTCCGTGCATGAACCGTGAATTAATTGAAAATACAATGGCAAAAAAACCTGAAAATCTTGAAGTTTGCGCCGTTATTCTACACCATACTCTGGGTTTTGTTCCTGATGCCGCTTCTGTCGCGGAGTTGGGAATTCCTGTGATTGAGGATATTTCTCAAAGTTACGGATACTGGATAAAAACAGACAAAAAAAGCGAACAGGAAAATAAATCAACAGCGCCAAGTGAAGATAACGATGANGCAAACAGAACTTTAATTCACGGTATTTTCTGCATTTTGGGGCTTGAAGAAAAGGATATGCTTACGTCGGGCGGAGGGGCGCTTCTTTTTGCAATGAACAGGCGTGACAGCGCCTTGCTGCGAAATTTTTCTGGGATTGCGGACGAGTATTGCCTGCCGGATATTAANGCGGCGTTAGCTGTTGTTCAGTTTAAGGAAGTACAGCGGAATATCGAAAGAAGAAGTGAAATTTCCCGAATTTATGTTCAGGCAAGCCTTAGAACAAGGCATAAACGTTTTATTCAAACTGTAAAAAATACGGAAAACTATTATTCATTTTCCCTAATCCTTGAGACCGGGCTTAAAGATGTAATTGCNTACGCCAGGAAAAAGGAAATATTACTGGAGAATGCGTTTGATAAAACCGTTGCAGGCGCAGGGCTTTGTGATAATTGCCCTGTCAGTAATTCTCTGGCGCTGCGGACTGTTCTCTTTCCCATGTATCCCAGACTTCGTTCACAGGATGTTGAACATGTATCGCGTCTCATTATGACTCTTCCTTAAAGGATGGCAAAATGGGAAAAAGCGCCTGTTTATTTGTAAATCGTCAAAAAAAAAATGCAACTGCCTCCGCTGACTTAATTCAGGCTGAACTCAAAAAACGCGGAATTAAAACNGAAGTTTTCTCTGTTGAAGGAAAACCTGACAAACCGCAGACTGGGAAATGGGATATAGCTTTTTCACTTGGAGGAGACGGGACAGTACTGTATACAGCCCGCTGTCTTGCGCCCATTGGAGTGCCTATTTTACCTGTAAATCTTGGCTCATTGGGTTTTATTGCAGGAGTAAACATTGACGGCTGGCTTGATGTCTACAACAAGTGGGAAAAAGGTGAAATATCGCTGTCCCGCCGGTGTATGCTGGAAATTTCCGTAGAACGTAATTCGAAGTTAATTTATAAATGCAGATGCCTTAATGACATGGTTATTTCCGCCAGCGGAATTGCAAAATTAATAAANCTCGATGTGAGTGTAAGCTCAAGTATCAGCGCGGCCGCTCTTGGTTCCTACCGGTGCGACGGGCTTATAGTTTCTACCCCGACAGGATCGACAGCGTATTCAATGGCTGCGGGAGGACCGATTTTGGAGCCTGAAATGGAAGCGATGATACTTAACCCGATTTGTCCGTTTACGCTTTCAAACAGACCGTTTGTGCTGCCGTCACGCCAAACTCTTTCAATTACCGTATCGAATTCCAAAAAGATGGGAGTTCTCCTTACAATTGACGGACAGGATACTTTTGTACTTGAACTTTTCGATAAGATCTTTATTAATCAGGCGAAAGAACAGGCATTATTGATTTATTCAGACAGGCATACATATTATTCCGCATTGCAGAATAAGCTTTTCCACGGAGGCGATATTATTAACAACTCCTCCGGCGGCAGCGCGGAAAGCAGCGTAAAAGGCGATGCCAATGCTTGAAGAACTGTCGATCAGGAACTATGCATTAATCGATTCTGTTACGCTTTCTTTTCGTCCCGGATTNAATGTTTTGTCAGGTGAAACCGGCGCCGGAAAATCAATCATTGTAGGTTCTTTAAGTTTTTTAATGGGAGCCAAAGCGGAGACTGATGTCATACGTTCAGGCTGCGATGAAGCCGGCGTGTCGGCGGTTATTTCGATAAACAAGAACAATCCGGAAGTTACGGAATGGCTTAAAAACCGCGACATTGAATGCGAGGAAGAGACTGTAATTGTACGNAGAAACATAAAGGCATCGGGACGTTCTTCAATGTATATTCAGAATATTCCAATAACAAAACAGGATTTGGAAGAGTTCATGGGTCTGTTATTCGATCTTCACGGGCAGCATAATCACGAATCACTGCTTCGCAGGGAAAACCACAGGCGTTATCTGGACAGGTTTGCCGGAATTGAAGATGAAGTTAAGAATTTTTCAGGAACATTTGTTGAATTAACTGAAAAGCGTAAAACCCTGGAGGCGTCATTAAAGAGCGATCATGAAAGGGAAGAGAGGCTTGAACTCCTGAATTATGCAGTTGATGAAATAACAAAGGCAAATATTCATCCCGGAGAAATTCGTGAACTGGAAAATGAAGCGCAGAAACTTTCTGACTTTGAGAAACTGGCGGCTTACATTCATACTGCGGCAGGCAGTATTTTTGACGGAGATCAGTCTTTATTAAGCCTTGCGCGCCGCGCAAAAAACGCCCTCGACAGCGCGTCATCCGTGGATTCATCATTAGGTGAAATAAACAGAAGGTTTGAGAATCTGTACTATGAAGCTGAGGATATTGCGGGTGAATTCCGTTCCTACAGGGATAATTTGGCTTTTGATCCGCAGCGGCTGGAAGAAGTAAACGAACGGCTGGCGCTGTTAGGCAAACTAAAGAAAAAGTACGCCAAAAATGCNGAAATACAGGGCAGTGAAGAAGAGGCAATTCTTTCTTACAAAGCTCAGGCGGAAGCNGAAATGGAAGCTCTTTCCGGCGCGGAAGAAAACAGGGAAAAACTAAAAACGCAGATCACGGTAATTGAAAAAAACATTGTCGCAAAAGCCTTAGTTTTGCGTCAAAAGAGGACGGATGCGGCGTTAATACTAGGTAAATTAATTACAGGCATACTCAGAAACCTTGGAATGCAGAATGCGAATTTCGAGGTAAGTATTACGCCTAAACAACAGGACGGACAGGCGTCNTTCGGCCCATGGGGAACGGAAAATGTGGATTTTCTCATTTCCGCCAATAAAGGCGAACCGCTCAAAGACCTTGCAAAGATTGCCTCAGGCGGCGAGCTTTCCAGGGTTATGCTGGCTATAAAAACCGCGCTTTTATCCGAGTCGCATGGGGAAACTCCGGGTGTTGAAACGCTTGTTTTTGACGAGATAGATACGGGCATCGGAGGCGAAGTTGCCGTCAAAGTTGGTGAATATTTAGCACAAATTGGTAAAATTTTACAAATTTTTTGCGTTACACATCTAGCGAGTATCGCAGTAAGAGCCGATAATCATTTTAAGGTGGAAAAAAGAACGGAAGGCGGAAGAACCTATACAGGTATCGGGCCATTAAGCGCCGAAGGTCGCCGAAAAGAAATTGCCAGAATGCTCGCCGGAGACGCGGGAGAAGCCGCGCTAGCCCATGCTGATGACCTGATATCAAAGTACGGTAAACGGAGCGGCTGATGGCGAAAATTACCGATACAGAGAGAAATGCATATCATGAAAAAGTAAGCGCCTATGTGTCAATGACCAAG
>WRGH01000121.1 GCA_009787285.1 Brevinematales bacterium | reverse complement strand
CTTGGAGACGAGATTGACCCGAGTTTAATTCAATCTTCAATCACAACCGATAACAATTATGAACCGGTTGAAAAGGGACGGCGCAAAATTGCCGAAGAAATCCTCGGGCGTTCGCGGCGGCTTGTTCCCGAATACGGAATTGAACTTATCGATGTAGTTATCCGTCAAATCCGCTATACTGACGATCTTACACTCAGCGTGTACGAGCGCATGATCAAGGAACGCAACCAGATTGCGCAGGCGATCCGTTCCGAAGGCGAGGGAAGAAAGGCCGCTTTACTTGGCAGAATGGACAATGAACGAATGGAAATACGTTCTGCGGCATATAATTTAGCCGAAGCAATACGCGGAGAAGCGGATGCGGAAGCGGCGGGAATTTATGCTGAAGCATATAACAGAGACAGAGGCTTCTTTGATTTCTGGAGAGCAATAGAATCGTACAGGCAAACAATGCCTAAATTCAACAAAACGCTTACCACAAACATGGAATATTTCAAGTATCTTTATTCGCCGAGATAGCATAAAACTTCATTTCGTATTAGACTTACCTGTAAGATCGGTCAGCGGCTCTTTTTGGAGATAAGAATGCAGCGTATTTATTTATCCAATGTAGAAGAAAAACAAGCTATTTGTTTTGATACGGGGCTTGATCCACGTTCTTTTGCCAGAACAAAAATGTCCCAAAGCCTGATCGAGTGCGGTTATATTGTTTATCCTGACGGATCGCGCGAGGTATGGAAGCCATCGGGTGTAAATGAAGTAAACGGAAGCATGGTAGTATGGGGTACGCCGTTCATCGGAGACAGACTCGATTTGCTGCTTGCCAATTTGGAATTTTCCGGAATTGAATCATTGCAGACTGCGGCATTACAGGGAGTACTTTATTGGCTTAGGGCTAAAATGCTTCTCGGCGACACATATACAACCTTAAACCCGGGAGCCGCATTTGTCATTCGTGAAGACGGAAAAGACCCCAAGTATCCTAAAGGCAGCGTCTTTTTCGCTCCCTCAAATTTATCCAACCGCTGCCTGATTGTTGAAAAAACAGAATCTCAAACCAAGCCGTCAGGCGAAACTGCTTCCGCAAAACAGCGTAAAAATAAAAAGAAATCTGAAAGGGAAGGTGTTTCGGAGGAGGATGTTCCGGTACCGGATCATTACAGCTGCCCGGATTTGACAGGCATGGAAGCGGCGGCATTTTGCGCAGGAACCATGTTATACAAAATATTGATTAAATCTTTTCCGTATCCGTCTGACGCAACTATTTTTCAGGATATGAGAGAGGGCGTTTTTCTCCCGCCTTATCTTTACGCTCCGGGTCTTAACAAAGATGTCTGCGATACTATTCAATCCGCTCTTTTATTACCTGTCGAGAGAAAAAGAACAGGTGAAAGCGGAACAGAAATTATAAGCAAATTATTAAATACGCTATTGGACAATGAAGTTAATATAGTTCCCATACCTTCTCTGTTTAATAAATTATCAGGGGAAGAAAATATCCTGCTGGAAAAAGAAAGGAAACGGTATTCTTTAATACAAAATATTTCTGTAAAAACAAGGCGATTCTTCACACACAATAAACACGTCATAATAGGAACGGCAATCGTTGTATTTTTTTTACTGGTTATCGTTGTAAGCACAGTAAGGTCTGTAAACCGGCGCCCGACAACAGAAGGAATGGCGTCTGATAATGTCATTACCGCCTATTATGACGCTTTCAGTTCGCTTGATCATATATTTATGGAAGCGTGTATTCAGGGAGCTGATAAAAGCGATATTAATGCCGCTGTAAGCCTTTATGCTGTTAATAAAACAAGACAGGCTTATGAAATGTCAAACAGGAATTCATTTATTCCGGCAGGAGCTTGGAAAAATCTCGGAGGAGAGCTGCCTGCCCCTAATGTTTTTGGCGTAACAGACCTGTCAATTGAACACATGATGGGCAGTGAAGAAGACAATATGGTAATATACCGCGCGGATTATTTGCTTTGGTCTCCTGAAGAATATTCAATCAGCCGCAGCGACATTCTTACGCTAAAGCGCGACAGGAAAAAGAACTGGAGAATTGTGGAAATTCTTCGTACCGAAAAATAAACTGTTCACGTTATAAAGAATCATTAAGCCAGAGACTTATTAAAAAGCGGGCAAGGGAGCCTTCTCCCGGAAGAGACGGCAAATTGTCTTTTGTGAACCATGCCGCATCTTCGATTTCAATGCCGTCAGGGCGTACTGTTCCCGATGAATAGCGCGCTTTAAAGCCAAGCATAAGCGAATTGGGAAACGGCCACGGCTGTGATTTTACATAAGAAACATCCCTTACCCTGATATTTACTTCTTCGTAAATTTCCCGCGCCGCCGCCACTTCCAAAGATTCTCCCGCTTCGTTAAATCCTGAAATGAGACTGTACACGCCCGCCTTGAATTTTTTGTTATGTGCAAGAAGGATTTTGTTGTCATCATCTGTAATAATGACAATAACAGCGGGGCAAATTCTGGGGAATTCGATTCTCCCGCATCTGGGGCAATGACGTTCAGTCTCCGCCGGATTATTGACATTTTCCGCGCCGCAGCTTCCGCAAAAACGGGATTCCTGCCGCCACTGCGCAATATGGCAGGCGCGGATCATGGCTCCGGCACGGGAAAACTTTCCGGTTGTACTCAACATCGTAAGAATCTGGCGAAAGGGGATACATTTCCGGTTTTCCGGCAGTTCCCCCTTTGAAACAGAAACTACAGTTATTGCCGAAGAGACAGAATCAAGTTCTATTGAAGGAATTTCAAATATATCAGTATTCTTAAAATCTCCGGCAAATTCAAAAGGAACTCCTGTACCTTCGACAATTTGGTCATCGGAGAAATCCNCCGGAAAAAGCATAGTATCGCCCTGAAAGAAAAAAGCCCTTTTTATCAAAATAATCCCTGAATAACTATTATGTTAATAATATATTTCTTGTTATTCAATTACAATTCACTTATATTTATATAGAGAGGGAGGCATTAATGAATAATATTAACTATCTGGAAATGCTGCCATTGAGCAGTATTGCAAAATATGCGAAAGGTCAGCCAATGGACGGCGTTCCCTTTACCGGATACCCAAGAGTACACCCATCTGATAAAAACAAACTTATTCTTGTGTATGATCCGTTAAGCGCAGAACCGGCCGCCCTGGAATTCAAACTTGAAGATATACTTTTTGTCGATGAAGTGCCTTCNGCAGTAACCGAAGCGGGGGAAGGCGTCCCTATGGTAAAACTTTGGGTTAAACGCGGCGCGGTCGGTATGATTATTGAACCTTTTGAGGTAAATGAACCTACGCAAATTACAGGTAAAATAAAGGCAATCAAAGAACGTATCCTGCAATCACAGGAGAACCACATCAAAGCCGCTGCAAAATGACTCCTCTGTTCATGAAAGAAGAGGACGGGAATGTTATCTGCAGCCTTTGTCCGAACAATTGCAATATAAAAAATAACTATTTCGGCTCCTGCGGCGTTAGGGGCAACAAAAGCGGCAGAGGCATTATTCCGTTTTGCGGATTTGTCTCCGCGCTGGCTGTTGATCCAATCGAAAAAAAACCTCTCTACCATTTTAAACCCGGCTCTAAAATACTTTCGCTGGGTTTTTTAGGCTGTAACCTGCACTGCCCCTTTTGCCAGAATTGGCATATCTCTCAAAACACNGACATTTCCGAACAGNCNGACAGCCAAAATAAATGGNTAAAACCGGAAGCTATAATATCCGCCGCCCTGAATCAAAATATGCCGTCAATCGCATATACATATTCAGAACCGTTAATTCACATAGAATTTGTTCTTGAATGTATGGCGCTTGCGCGCAGACACGGCATNGCGAATGTTCTTGTTACCAACGGCTGCGCCAATGCGCAAGCTGCCGAAAAAATTCTTGAATTAACAGATGCCGCGAATATTGATTTAAAATCTTTTAATGAGACAACATACAGAAAATGTTTAAAAGGCGATTTAAAAACCGTATTGGACTTTATCAAACTTGCATATAAAATGGGCGTTCATATTGAAATAACCACTCTTGTTGTGCCCGATCTTAACGATTCAACTGACGAGTTGGACGCTGCCGCGCAATTTATCGCAGGCGTAGACAGCAAAATCCCATGGCACCTAACAGCCTATCATCCCGATTACCGCTGGAATGCGCCGCCGACAGACCCCGCTTTTTTAATACGCACTGCCAAAGAAGCCGGAAAAAAATTGTCCTGCGTTCATACGGGCAATATAAGATGATTAGCGCTCTCTTTGCTTAAACGAAAACATTCCTTCTTTGGATTTTTTTATGCGAATTTCTGCCGTCATTTAAACTACACTAATCAATTATATATTCTCCCTTGACAATACCACTACACTGTGGTTAAGTAGCGTTTATGCGTCAATTTGAGGTTGTATCCCCGTTTGAGCCTGCAGGCGATCAGGACGAAGCAATAGCCGCATTGGCGGAAGGCATTAAGGCGGGAGATAAATACCAAACCTTGCAGGGTGTTACAGGTTCGGGCAAGACCTTTACAATGGCAAAATTAATCGAAGCTGTGCAGATGCCTACCTTGATCGTAAGCCACAACAAGACGCTGTCAGCCCAGCTTTACCGAGAGTTTAAGGGGTTCTTTCCCAACAATGCGGTTGAGTATTTTGTTTCCTATTACGACTATTACCAGCCTGAGGCGTATGTCGCCAGCCGTGATTTGTATATAGAAAAAGACGCATCCATAAACGATGAAATTGAACGTATGCGGCTCTCTGCGGCGCGAAGTATGATGGAACGTGAAGATGTAATCATCGTGGCGACTGTGTCGTGTATTTACGGCATGGTTACGCCGGATGTTTACAGAAAAATGACCGCTACTTTTTCAAAAGGCGAAACTGTCGATGTCGACGCGCTGATCCGCCGCTTTGTGGAATTGCAGTACGAGCGCAACGACGCTGTACTTGAACGAGGGCGTTTTCGCCGACGGGGCGACACGCTGGAAATTTTTCCCGCCTACATGGAAGAAGCCTACCGTGTCGATCTTGATTGGGATCGCGTTGAACGAATACGGCGCTTTAATCCTGTCTCGGGGGAGATACTTGAAGACCTTGACCGCGCGTTGATTTACCCAGCCAAACAGTTTGTCATGCCGGGAAATATGGTGCAAAATTCGATGGGCGCAATCAGACAGGAACTTTCTGAACGGCTTGAGTATTTTAANAACNCCGGTAAAATAATGGAAGCCGANCGGCTCAAGACCCGAGTAGAGTACGATATTGAAATGNTAAGCGAAATGGGATACTGCCCCGGCATNGAAAATTATTCCGCTATTCTGGCAAACCGCAAACCGGGCGAATCTCCCGATACCCTTGTCGATTATCTTCCAAAAAGGCACCTAACGTTCATTGATGAAAGCCATGTTACGCTTCCGCAGATCGGCGCAATGTACGCCGGAGACCGCAGCCGGAAGCAGAGCCTAGTCGATTACGGTTTCCGTCTGCCAAGCGCTCTTGATAACCGTCCCCTTCGTTATGATGAATTTGTGGATCGTCTGGATAAGACGGTTTTTGTTTCCGCTACTCCCGGCAAGACCG
>WRGH01000120.1 GCA_009787285.1 Brevinematales bacterium | reverse complement strand
TGATTCCGGTATTTAAGGGACAGGGAAGAAAAGCAGAGCCGGCTATTTTGGAAATATTGAAAGATGAAGTTGCGTCATTTAAACCGTATCTGGTTAAAATTCTTGAAGAGACAGGATATGTAGACGAAGCAAAGAGGCAGTTATCCAACAGAAGTGTAGATGTCAGAAGAGAAGCCGCCGCGCTGCTTTCGCTTCTTGATACGCTTCCTGCTTTCCGCGGCCTTGTTATGGCGGCAAAAGATCCCGATCAGGAAGTGCGGGTGTGCGTAGTTAAAGCATTGGAAAAATTAAAAAGTTCTCAAAGTCATGATATTCTTGAAAAACTGAAGGAAGACCCTGACAGCCGTGTGCGAAAATACACCCATTGGGCTTTAGAAAGACTTGATTCGCTTGCAATGGAATGAAAAAAATCTGGTTTTATAACTACAAAGTATGCAGCTTTTCCAAATTATTAAATCTTGGAATTGCCGAAGAAAACGGCGCAATTTGCCGCGTCCTTTTTGGCGAAAAATACAAACTTGACGGTTTTGAAAAACAGGAAACTCCGTTAATAAAAGAAACGGCAAAACAGCTTGATGAGTATTTTTTAAAAAAGCGGAAAGTTTTTGATTTGCCGTTAATTCTAAAGGGAACTGATTTTCAGAATAAAGTCTGGGATGCTCTTCAAAATATTCCCTACGGAAAAACATGCAGTTACGGAGAACTTGCGGCAATTACAGGTAATTCAAAAGCAAGCAGGGCTGTCGGCATGGCTAATAACCGTAATCCGATAGTAATTATTATACCATGCCACCGTGTAATAGGACATAACGGAAGTTTGACAGGGTACGCGGGCGGACTTGAGCTAAAGCGTCAATTGCTTGAACTGGAAAAATAGCTGTTAAAAGTAATTGTTTTAACTGTGCTGTGCCGCCAATGTTATAAGTGAAATAAACATAAACAGCGCCATTACGGCAATACACACTATAAGCGCAGGAACAAATCCCATACTCAGAACAAGCCAAATACCCGCTGTATTAAATACAGAACGATAAAGGAAGACAAAACCGTGAAAAACTACAGGCAAAACAGGAAGCATTATTACAAAAATATAACGCGGTTTGGATTTAATACGGTAACGCCAGCCAAGAACTATTACAAAAACTGCCATCGGCAGGAAAAACAGAATTGAACTGAGCCTGTTCAATATTTCAGCTTGGAATATTTGATAAACATACCCTGCATTGTCAAACTTATTCGCAGCCAGATACAATTCATCAATTTGAAGTTTAGTTAACCCTCGGCGGACATACGAAAGAAGCATTAAATCTTCGTAACTTATATCAAGAAAGATTCCGCCTACGGTCTTATTGCCAATAAGCCATTCGCCGTCATAATAGTTATTTTTATTAGTTCGATCCAGAGCGTGCATTAAAACCAAAACCTGAGATTTTTCATCTAGTATAACGGGTAATAATTTTGCATAATGCGACTTTACGCTTGCTAAAGGACGGCAATTTGAATCAAATGCCATATATTCAAAATCCATTCCGTAAGAAACATCATCTGAAGTTGTAAGACTCGAAAAACGAAGCGCTGTCCTGCCGCCGCCGCCCGGCAGAGAAAACACCGCTCCTGTAAGTATCTCTCCAAGCGAAACTTCCATTTCGTCAATAAAAAAAGCGTTTTCTTTGACGCCGGTTTCGCTTGTGGCAAGAAAATTCACCGCATCAAGATCATCGGGAGTAATGGCAAGCAATTCCTGAAATATNTAATAAGCGCGNATCCATTCGCCGTTATTCATTGCCTGATAACCGGAAAGTTTTAAGTTATAGATCTCGTAAATATGTTCTTCCATGTTATTCGGCGCCAAAGAAGAAATCATATTCCACGCTTCGCTCGCCAAACGGGCGGCGCTTGCCTCTTCAGGACTGCCCCTTTCCGCCAAACGCCTCCCAAGCGTAGCAAGCCAATGAGCCTCAAAGTATTTTTTATTATTAAAAGAATCATATCCTTTTGCAATTGCCTGTGTTGCATTTAACGGCTGCTGCCCTTCGGGCGATACAGAATACTCGCTGTTCCTCCTATCCTTTGCCAATGCAGCTCTTGCAAGATATTTTTCCTGCAATTCTTCCGACTTAATCTTTTCAAGGTTAATTTCAATTTCCAGCCTTGATTCAGCCAGTTCCGGGCTGTTATACCAAATACGATCGCAAATGCCAATAAACTGATTAGCTTCAATCCACTCATTGTTCTTCATGGAATCTTGCATATAAATTTTTGCAAGATCAAAAAGCTCGCCCATATAGCGAATATTTTCTTCTCTGTTTTTTACCATTGGAAACGCCAGAAAGAATATGACACCGTAAACAACCGAAGCGCCGATTGCGATCAACACAGAATTAATCAAACGTTTGAAAAATATATCGGAAAAACTACGATAATTTTCTTCATGAGAATAAATCCCAAACGGAATTACAAGCGCGGAAAAAGCCAGCGCGGGAAATAAATTGCATAATTCCAATATGCCTTTAATCAGCCGCCATTCCATGGAATAAAGCCGTAATGGCGGATCAGAGCCGGGCAGAATAAACCTAAAAATCATTATAAGTAAACCGGAAGCAATCATATAGATAATAAATATAATATTAGGAGAACGCAGTTTATCGGCATTAATCATCGTTATTCCGTCCTTTCACAATCAAAACCAAACCGGAATAAAGATGAAGCAGCGCACCGACGGCAAGAAATACACAGGGAATCGCAAGTGAAACCGGAATTTTACCTTTAAGAAAAGAATCCATAACATCCAGCATTTCAGGCGAACTTATAAACGAGCCAAGCAAAAGAATCCCGCGGAAAGCAAGAATACCAATGAAAAGATTTGCCAAAGGCCATACGCTAATTTTAATGACATAGCCAAAAGAGCATAACAGGAAAATAAGCGAAAAAGAAAAAATCAGCCAAGAATTAAGTCCTTCACCAAATTTTTTTTGAAACATTTCAGCGTTAAGCCTGATGTCAATGGAAAGACTTTTTAAAAACCACGGAGTATCATTTCCGAAAGGGACAGGAGGAAGATCAAACCTTCCTACTGCGGTTTCATTAAAAAGCAGGGGNTGACCGGGAATTGCCGTAACACGCGGACCATTAGGATCAGCGGCTCCGTTTAACAAAACAACAGCTGTTTCGTTTCTGTTCAGAGAATTGGAAAGTATCAACCCTTTATTACCCAGTTGTATGCCATTGCTTTGCGCCGGAGGTACGGATTTCCAGTTTTCAAGCGCCATGGAAATTCCCAAACAAAATAATAATGATAAACTCATTACGGAAATAACTGTCATTATATAGGAATATTTTCTTCTTCCCGCATAACAAAGAGAAAAAAGAATNGAAGAAAAAAGCGTAAACGATAAAGCCCAGTAAGCGGCAGTAATTACTAATGTAAGAGCGGTTTCAGGTTTTGGCGGTAAATTTTTTGCCCAATCAACCTGAAGAGCAAGGAATCTAAGTCCCGTCGCCGCCAGGAAAATTATAAGGAAATTAATACTAAAAAGAAGCGTCAGCTTTGCAAAATTCCTCACAAATTAAGATTAACACGGCGTAAATGCCAGCGCAAGACCCAAAAACCCGTAAGAAAACCAATCTGATACCGTTTTACTATATATAAAAAGAGAAAATTAAAGCATAATAAAGCATGGATGAACAAATAGCAGTCTTGGGAGCAGGAGCATGGGGAACGACGATTGCGAAAGTAATTGCCGAAAAAGGAAAAGATGTCGTTCTCTGGAGTTTTGAAGAGACAACAAGGGACGATATAAACCTAAAAAGACAGAATTCCAAATATTTACCGGATATAAATCTGCCTGAAACAATTAGGGCAACTTCCGATATAGAAGAAGCGGCAAATGAAAAACAATTCCTTATTTACGCAGTTCCGTCTATGTTCCTGCTTGATACTGTAAAAAAATCATTAGTTGTAAATTCAATCAGGGAAGGCAAGACTGTTATTGCGGTAATAACAAAGGGTTTTCTCCCGTCAGAAAACGGCCCCAGATTAATTCTTGAAACTATGGAAGATTATCTTCCGGGGTTTTATCAAAAGTCTCTTGTTTATATCTCAGGTCCAAGTCATGCGGAAGAAGTATCCTGCGGAAAAATCACAGGGTTGATTGCCGCAAGCGAAAATGCAAAAAATTCCATACGCTTCCGCGATTTGTTAAAAACGCCGAACCTTTTTGTATATTCATCATTTGATGTACACGGAGTNCAGGCNGCCGCCGCCGCGAAAAATGTAATAGCCATTGCGTTTGGGATGTTAGATGCAATCAAGTCAATCGGAGGCTCGGGTATATTCGGAGACGGAACAGAATCTCTTCTGCTTGCAGCAGGATTAAATGAAATTCAGATTCTCGGCAAGGCGCTTGGCGCAACTCATCCCGAAACATTTACTTCCATTGCGGGAATAGGCGATNTGGATGTTACATGCCGTTCGGTCTTTGGCAGAAACAGGCGCTTCGGCAGGGAAATAATAGAAAAAAACATATTGGAATCTTATAAAGATATTGACGATCTTTTATCGCGTATCGGAGAAATCGGTTATCTGCCCGAAGGTATAGCGGCGGCAAAGTATGTCAGAATCCTTGCGGAAAAACATAAATTGAAAATTCCCGTATCTGTGGGATTATGCCGTATTTTGAACCGCGAGATGGACCCGTATGAATTTATACAAAAATTATTTGACGGATTAAGGTAAAAATATGCTGGAAAAATTATCCGGAAAATTAACTGACGCTTTTCGTTTTGTTACGGGGAAATCTACAATATCGGAAAAAAATATAGAAGACGCAGTAGAAGCAATCAAAATGGCTCTGCTGGAAGCGGATGTAAACCTGCGTGTGGTTCGCCGTTTTGTCAATTCTACAATTGAAGAAGCAAAGGGAGAAAAAGTTCTCCGCGCCGTTGATCCCGGCCAGCAATTTATAAAAATTGTTCATGATAAACTTGTTTCCTTTCTTGGAGATACGGATCCAAAAAGCCGTGAACTTAGATTACGGGGACCGGACGTAATTTCCACAGTGCTTATGCTCGGACTTCAAGGCTCAGGCAAAACGACAAGCTCTGCAAAACTTGCTTTAAGGTTAAAAAAAGAAGGACGCAAACCNCTTCTTGTTGCCTGTGATCTTGTGCGTCCGGCTGCTATTGAACAGCTCAGCGTTCTCGGCAGACAAATAAGCATACCTGTCCACAGGGAAGACGGCGCGAANGACAGCGTTAAAGTTTATCAAAACGCCCTTTCATGGGCAAAACTTAACATGATAGACACAATCATTGTCGATACAACAGGCCGCCTGCAAATTGACGAAATTATGATGGAGGAATTATCCCGCCTGAAAAAAGCCGTTGATCCGGATGAAATGCTTTTAGTTGCAGACTCGATGACAGGCCAGTCCGCCGCCGACATCGCCAAAACCTTTGACGAAAAAATCGGGTTGACNGGAGTAATACTTACAAAATTCGATTCTGACACACGCGGCGGCGCGGCGCTTTCGCTTAAAACAATAACGGGCAANCCGTTAAAATTTACGGGTACAGGCGAAAAGCCCGAAGACTTTGAACCTTTCCACCCGGATCGCATCGCCGGACGAATACTCGGCATGGGCGATGTTGTAAG
>WRGH01000119.1 GCA_009787285.1 Brevinematales bacterium | reverse complement strand
CAACCGAAAGATCGCCAAGAGAGATGCTGTCCTTGTCTTTAATTGTAATATCCGCATAAAACGCATTATCATCATAATTAATATCAAGTTTAACGCCGAATNTCATNGCNGCCGAAGATGAAAGTTCGCGGAAAACCTTGCGCGGAGTATCCTTTANCAGTACAGCCGCTCCGGCAGNTGTTGCAGCAAGGCGCAGCTGCGGCCACTCTTCTCTGAAGTAAGGCAATGCGCCGATATGGTCATAATGGGTATGAGTAGCAAAGATATAATCAAGCGGTCTGCCGCCTAGGGCATTTTTAACATTTTGAATAGTGTCTTTCGCGCAGAATGCCATACCGCAGTCAAAAAGCGCCGTATAATCTTTTCCAAGGAGCAAATTGCCTTCGCTTGATTTATGTACGATACAGTTTTTATACCTGTGCATATTACCTTTATTATACTAATATAATCCCTTTGTTTTTGCTATTTGGATAACAGCCTATTCAGCCGTTTCACGAAGTCCGCCGGATCGTTCAACTTTATCCCTTCCACAAGAAGCGCCTGATCGAGTAACACTCCCGCAACATCGGCAATACGCTCCTCGTCGTCAACGTCCTTAAGCCCCGTTACAATGGGATGATCGCCGTTCACTTCCAANATCGGCTTAATGTCGGTCATGGCGGTCTGNCCCATAGCTTTGAGCATCTGCGCCATTTGAATTGACGGATCGTTTTCATCCGCTACGATACATGACGGAGAATCGTGCAGACGGCGGGAAAGTTTAACATCTTTAACGCGGTCGCCGAGCGCTTTTTTCAGCTTTTCTATGACAGGTTTCGCTTCCTTTTCGGCAGTCTTGTCTTTCTTTTCACCTAACTCTTCGTCCGCTCCGGCGCGGTTTACCGCTTTAAGTTCCCAGCTCTGGCTTTCTGTTTTCCCGTCCGCGCCGGAAGTTTCCTTGCGGTAACTGTGCAGGGTGGGAATTACAATGTCGTCAATGTCGTCAGCCATTATCAAAACTTCAATTTCTTTTGCGCGGTAGGCTTCTAAAAGCGGAGAAGCCCGCAGTGTTTTCTCATCACCCCCCGTAATATAATAAATGTTCTTTTGATCGCTTTTCATGCGGGAAACATAATCCGCAAAACTTGTCCATCCTTCGACTGTCGTACTTTTGAAACGGACAAGCTCCTGAAGCGCATCACGGTTTGAAAAATCCTGATAAAGCCCTTCCTTTAGAGGACGGTTAAACTGTTCGATAAAAGTTTCCCACTTTTCTTTAGCTTCGTCTGAGCCTGAAACGGCGTTATCTGCCATTTGCTTGAATTCGGAAAGCAGTTTTTTAACAGAGGCATTTTTAATGTTAAGCAGAATCTTGTTCTGCTGTAAAATTTCGCGGCTTACATTGAGGGGCAGGTCTTCTGAGTCAATAACGCCGCGCACAAAACGCAGGTAGGTCGGCATCAGTTCCTTGTCGTCATCGGTGATAAAGACGCGCTTTACATAAAGTTTTACGCCGGGCTTGTAATCAACATTGTACAAATCAAACGGCGCTTTTTTGGGAATGTAAAACAAGGTTGTATATTCAAGTGTTCCTTCGGCTTTTGTATGAACGTGGTGCAACGGTACATCGCTGTCATGGCCAAGCTGTTTGTAAAATTCGTTGTAGTCTTCTTCTTTAAGCTCCGTCTTTGCCTTCCGCCAAAGCGCGGTTCCTGAGTTTATCCTGTCGGTTATTGTCTTGCTGCCTTTTTCGTTACCCTTGTCGTCCCATTCTTTTTCATCGTAGGTAAGATAAATCGGAAATGCCACATGGTTAGAGTAACGCTTGATAATGTCTTCGATTGACCAGCGGTTGGCGTACTCTGTTCCTTCTTCTGTCAGGTAAAGGATTACTGTCGTTCCCTGACTGTCCCTTTCGGCGCGTTCAATTTCAAAACTGTCCTTGCCGTCGCTTGACCACTTCCATGAAGCGTCTTCGTTTGCTTTCCGCGAAATCACTTCTATTTTGTCCGCAACCATAAAAGCGGAATAAAACCCCACCCCGAACTGTCCTATCAAGTTGGAATCTTTTTTTGCGTCTTCGGCAAGTTTTTCCAGAAACGCCTTCGTCCCTGAGCGCGCAATAGTCCCAAGCGACTCAATCAAGTCAGCTTCGTTCATGCCGATTCCGTTGTCGGAAATCGTCAGTGTTTTTGCGTCTTTATTGAAGGAAATATCAATGCGCGGATCGAAATTGACGGACTTGTACGCATCGTCCGCCACAGTAAGGTATTTGAGCTTGTCCAGAGCATCGGACGCATTAGAGACAAGCTCCCGCAGAAAAATCTCCCTGTTTGAATATAGGGAGTGGATAATAAGGTGCAATAGACGGCTGACTTCGGTCTGAAATTGGTGTTGTGCCATAATGGGCTCCTTATGATAAATTAATTAATTTTCTTTAATATAAATAACGATGAATTAAATGTCAAATGAAGATACCCGTATTGCAACTAGTATCTGACGCCTTTGCGTTAACGATTACCTTTATTTGAAAAAGCTAAATGAACCGTATTTGAATAATTTGCCNTTACTGCGTATGTTTCCTTCATCAACATATTTATAAACGAATGTTGCAAATGCTTCTTCACTCCCNGCTTCCGAACAGGAAAAACCCATAGTAATATACGGTTCTTTGTGGGCTGCGGCAAGCAAACCGTGAGTAAGAGAGCGGAAACATGCAAGTGATGAAGGACCGAGTATATCCGCCGCATTGTCTTTCCCTGTACTTGTCTTAATCTCGGGGTAAACAAGAGCCAATGTCCCGCGTTTGCGGTTCGTAAAAACTGCCGCCAATTCTTTAATCAGAAAAAACCAACCCTTTATATGGTCGTTAACAATTACCTCAATATCAGACAGAGGAAGCTCCGCCGCGCCGGCGCGGATAGAAGGAGGCGAACAAATGAGAATCGCATCGTCAATATGTTCTAAACGATTTTCAGCGGCAAGAACAACTGTGCGGGCGGAAATCGGGCTTGAAGGATTCCAATCCAGAGACAACCGCCTTTCGTTTTCCTGAGGAGAATTTTTCACTGCCCCGCTAAGCCTGTTAGGTATCAGCGCAACGGCGTATTTTTCCACCCTGCTGGCTGCCGCAGCTTCAATAGAACGTACGAGCGCGGATTCATTGCCTGTAATGAAAATTCCCCTGGTCATATATATATTCTACAGGTATCAATCATTTCCAGCAATAGACGTTTTAGCAATATGTGCTAAGATGTTTATATGAAAACAGTCCGCGCCGCAATGATTGGAGATATAGTTGGTTCGCCCGGTCTTGAGATTCTAGAAGCTAAATTGCCGTTACTGATAAAAGAGAGGAATATAGATTTTGTCATTGTAAACGGAGAAAATGCGGCGGAAGGTTTTGGAATGACAGAAAATGACTTCCGGCGAATCATTGCGGCGGGAGTTGATGCAGTTACATCGGGAAACCATATTTGGGAAAAACGGGAATTCTGGCAAGTTCTGGAAAACGAAAAAAAAATGCTGCGCCCGGCAAATTATCCCGCCGTATCGGCGACCGTATCGGCGGCCGTACCGGCTGTTCCGGGCGCAGGTTACGCATTTATAGAAAAAAACGGCGTTTCATGGCTTGTGATTAATCTTCAAGGACGCGAATTAATGAATTTGATTGATTGTCCTTTTCAATGTTTTGACCTTATTTTCAATACCAAAAAAGAAGACGCGCAATCTGTTATTCTTGTCGATTTTCATGCCGAATCCAGCCGTGAAAAAGAAGCTCTTGCCTACTATATTGATGGACGCGCATCGGTTATTGCGGGCACTCATACGCATGTGCAAACCGCAGATGAGCGCATATTGCCAAAGGGGAGCGCATACATCACAGATTTAGGCATGACAGGCATTACAGACAGCGTAATAGGCATGGATATAAGTATTTGTCAGGACAGGTTTAACAAACAGGTTCAATACCAAATGAAAATTGCAGCGTCCGGTAATCCGGCTCAAATAAGCGGCATTATCGCGGAAATTGACGCAGACACCGGAAAAGCGCTTTCTATTCAACGTATTTAAAATGACTGACGGCTTATCGGGCTTCCTATCCAGATACCTTCGCCTAGATAATCCAGCCTTCTGCCTTCGATCAATATTTGCACATCATTTACATTTGAAAACTCGGTAACAGTCCAAACAATCTGCCTTAGCTGAGCTACATACCCTTCAACGCCGAATGTATTGAACATAAAATCTTCGCTAAAATTGATGTAAGCCGTATTGCCGCGTACTGCCGCAGAAAGTATCCGTGTGTTTTTCGGAATAATATTCAGAATACCCCGGTTTATTTCATCCGCAGAAGGACCGGTCAGCATAACATTCAGGGCATCATGCATTGGGGAATCTGAAACAGGTATCTTTCGGGTTACCCTCGATTGCAAAATCTGCCCATCCTTGTCGATTTGGGTGAAATAAATAACGCGTTCCCTTGTCTGCGCAGACTGAGTCGTCTGTGTCTGCTGATTTGTATTCTGCTGTGTTGCGGTTTGCTGACCAGTCTGCTGCGCCGCCGGTTTTTCATCAGCGGTTTGCGAGCCTGTCTGTTCTCTTTGACCGGAAGGTTCTACTGTAACAGTCTGTTCACGCGTCGTTTCAACAGCGGGGCGTGAGTCAGGAGTAACAGGCTCATCAGGCAAATTATCGTCAAACAGTTCTCCTTCCGGCAGGGACGAAGATGTAATGCGCATTTTAAAAAGATTGAAATTCCTGTTTATAGTTTCAAAATTGGCCATAAAAACAATGATAATAACAACGACAAATATCAGCCAGAAAATAACTACCGCTTGAGTCCCTTTGGTATTTTTCTTTTGAATTGTTTTTCTTCTTGGCGCCACAAAAGTATGATAACAATTATCATATTTATTGTATACTGTCATTTATCATGCGAAATAAAATGACCGATGAACTTGCTGTCTGCGGCTTGAACGCGGTATCGGCTGTGGGGCAATATCATCCGCTTACGATAAACCGCCTCTTCCTGCGCGAAGACAGACTAAAACAATTTACCGGTATTTGCAAACAGCTTGCCGAAAGAAAACGTCCGTATAAAATTTGCGATAACGAAGAACTTGAACGTATCTGTAAGAGCGTACACCATCAGGGTGTATTGGCAATGATCGAAGAACCTGTAATTGAATCCTTAAGCATGGAAGACCTTGATCTGTGGGCGGAGGAAGGAAAAACAGGACTTGTTCTTCATTCGGTAGGCAATGATCACAACCTCGGCGCTATTGCAAGAGCCGCCGCTTTCTTTGACGCAGGTTATATTGTGTTAAACGAAAAAGACACAGAAGCTCGGCTGTCAACAAGCGCCTACCGTGTTGCGGAAGGCGCAATTGAACATTTAACAATCAGGAAAATTGCAAATACAGCCGCTTTTTTAAAAGACGCGTCAAAAAAAATTATAACAATCGGCACAGACCCAAGGGCAAGAAGACGCATCAGCGACATAAGCGGTATTGTTAAAAGCGCGAAAGTAAAAACGTCCGCTGTCGCTCTTGTGCTGGGAAACGAAGAAACCGGCTTGCCGCAGGCGGTGAAGGATCAATGTTCACATCTGCTCCGTATTCCCGGTACGGGCAATATCGACAGCCTGAACGTAGCCCAGTCCGCCGCCTTGTTCCTTCACGCCGTATTTGAGTTATCCTGACAATA
>WRGH01000118.1 GCA_009787285.1 Brevinematales bacterium | reverse complement strand
ATTAATTTGCCCGCTTCTATTTTGGATAGATCGAGTATGTCGTTGATTATGCCAAGCAGCAAGTCGCCGGAATTGTAAATTCGCGAGAACGCTTCCTTTATNATATCGGAATGCGCTTCATTCTGGAGTTGAATTTCCGCAATGCCCAGAATNGCGTTCATCGGAGTTCGAATTTCGTGACTCATTTTTGCAAGAAAATCGCTCTTTGCCTTGCTGCTTTCTTCGGCAACTTCCGCTTTGCGCATTTCAGCTATCATTGCCTTTTGTTCGCGTAAATCCCTTATGTATTCAATAACAGTTAATTCATCCCTGTACTTTACGTGAACGCAGGTAACATCTGCGGGTATTTGTTCTCCTTTCAAATTTAAATGCATCCATTCAAAGCGGGAATATCCTTCTTCCAGCGCTTTTCTGACAAGTTTNACGCCTTTTTCCCCTGAAAGAGCGCCATCCGGCTGAAATTCAGGAGAAAGATGCGCGAATTCTTTTATAAATTCTTCCTTGTCGGAAACCCCAAACATTTTGAGAGCTTCAAGATTGCAATCGACAAGATTAAGTTTTCCGTCCCAGAAAATCATACAAAGAGGCGCGGCGTCCATCATAATTCTGGTACGTTCTTCCGTTTCACGCATTTTTATTGCCTGAATATTGCGGTTTAGCGCGCTGATCATCATAAGTCCCGCAGAAGTTAATATGTTAATTTCATCCTCAGAAAAGGTACGTTCGTAACGGCAGTCATCTATGCAGAAAAATCCCCAGAAATCGCCTTCCAGAAACATAGGGATCATTACGACAGACTTCATTTCATAATATCCTAAAAAAGCCCTGTCTTCATCCGGCAGTTTGGAAAGCGGCGCATTGATAAATTCACCGCGTAAAAACAGTTCCAGCCATTCTTCTTTCGTGCTGTACGGGAAATGAAGACCATACGGAACTGATCTGCACGTTTTTCCGTAATCGCTGAGCCACTCATGCCTTAAAACAAAGTGAAGCTCGCCTTCTAATATTTCGTTACGCCAAATTTGAACGCGGTCTACATCAAGGCAGTTGCCGATAAGATCAAAGCATTTTAAAAGCGAAGTCTCAAAAGCAAAAATATCTTCATTGTCAAGCAAAATGGCGGCGGCGACATTAACGGTATTCAGCAGGCGCGTTCGCTGTTGAATTTCCTTTAACATTTGCTTTTGTTCGCGCAAATCGCGGGTATATCCGATAACGGAATAGCCTTCCCTGTAATAAACGCGGACAAGCGTTATTTCACACGGTATCAGTTCTCCGTTAAGTTTTTGGTGCATCCATTCAAAACGGCAATAACCTTCTTCAATCGTTTTATGTATCAGTCCAAAACCTTTTTCCCTGCTCGGACTCCCGTCCGGCTGGCGTTCAGGGCAAAGATCATGAAACCTTTCGATATATTCCTTCTTGCTTGACAAGTCAAGCATATCAACAGCGTTTTGATTACAGTCAATAATGTTAAAATTCTTGTCCCAAAAACTTGCTCCAAAAGGAGTTGAGTCAAATATAAGCTGCACACGTTCATCTGACTTGGCCTTTTCCCTGAAAATACGCATTAAAATCCAAATGAGTAAAGATGCAAAAATTATTCCAAGAACAGAAAGAATAAAGATAAGATTTACAGTACTGCTGAAATAATTGTTTTTTGGCGTTACGACTCCCATGTACCAGCCGTTATAAAGCCGTTGAATAAATACAATACATTCTATGCCTCGGTAATCGTATGCTATCGCTTCTGAAACATTATTGCCCTGTCTTAACGTTTTCTCAAAAACGGAGACGCCGCTCTTGATTTTTGCAAGAGGCAGCCCTATCATCGACGGCTCAGGATGAGCCATTATNTCCAGATTACCGCTCATCATGAATCCGTAGCCGTCTTTTGTAAAACGCGTATTAACCGCATACTGTCTGATTCTGGTCAACTCTATATTCAGNCAAACTATACCAAGCGGGTTGCCGTCATTGTCAAATATACGGCGGGACATGGTTATAGTTAATTCGTTTGAATATAAATTTAAATACGGCTCTGTAATGCTTATCCCGCCCGCCGCGTCGATTGCCCTTGTGTACCAGGGACGGCTTGTAGGATCATAATCACTTCCCGGATCCCAGTCCGTACCAAGAAGGAATACTCCGCCATAAACATCAAAAAAACCAAAAAAACCGGTGGCTCCCAGCAAACGTTCGCCGCCGCCGGATGTAACATAATTGTTGATATACTTTATATAGCTATTAATTATTTCGCTGCTTTCTCCGTAACTGATCATTGAACGTATTGTTTCTGAGATTCCGCCGAGCAATGTCTCAGGTTCCAGAAGATCGGATTTGATATTTAGTTCCGTATATGAAATTGCGTCGGCGGCATTNCTGCGTAAATGCTTAACCTCGCTGTCTCTGACAAAAAAGTAACTTGAAAGAACCATTAATGTGAAGGCAAGCAATACAAGCAAAACCTGCGCATACCTTGTAATAATTGCTTTCGTCAGCCGAAAGAAATCGTGCATTACCCTTCCGCCCTTACCGCTTTAAAAGCATCCTTTACTTCATAAAATATTTTCACTATTTCAGGGTCGTAATGCGTGCCTGCATTGTCCATAATTATCTGAACCGCTTCTTCATCTGTAAAAGCTTTTTTGTACGGACGCTCTGAAGTAATTGCGTCATATACGTCTACAATAGCCATTATGCGTCCCTGCAGGGGGATATCGGTTTCTTTAAGGCCGTACGGATAACCCTTGCCGTCCCAGCGTTCATGGTGGAATCCGGCAAACATCTTTGCGTTATGCAAAAAATCGCCTTCTCCTGTTTGTGCGATTATTTCATCAATTATCCGCTCCCCTTCAAGAACATGTCTTCATTATTTCATATTCTTCGTTGGTAAGCTTGCCAGGTTTATTCACAATAAGATCGGTAATTGAAATTTTACCTAAATCGTGCATACGCGACGATAACACAACTTTTTCTACGTCCCAATCCGCTGTTTCCTGGGCATAAACCCCGCGTTTTTTCATTTCATTTATCAGAATCTTGACATATTCGGAAGTCCGCTCAATATGGCCTGAATTTATGTTGTCGCGGCTNTCTACTACGTTCGCCAGAACAGACACAATACTGTACTGCAGGCGGCTAATTTGCGTCGACCGTTCACGGATAGCTTTATCAATATCAAGATGCGTCTTAATGCGCTTTAAAAGTACAGGCGCAGAAAACGGTTTTGTGATAAAATCCACAGCTCCAAATTCAAAACAATGGACTTCTACAGTTTCATCTATACGGCCGGTTAAAAAAATAACAGGAATATTTTTCCATATTTTATGGGATTTTAGTTTTTTCAGCGCATCAAGACCGTTCATTTCAGGCATTTCTATATCAAGAAGAATTAAGTNGGGAATCATTTTTTCCAATAAGGAGAACATTTTTATCGCGGACGGCATTGTTAATACGCGGTATTGGTCTTCCAGCGCCGATTCCGCCATTGACAAATTAGTATCGCTGTCATCAACAACAAAAATGGTATTCATCATGAATTTTTCATTATAACCCCAGAATCCCTTTTTTTCAAGGAAAACTTAACCGGCATAAAGCGTAAAAATGAATAGATTATCTGCTATATTTAGTAAAAACCTTATATAATTTATATTTTGCGTTATCGAAAGCTCAAATAATTATTTCATGGAGAGAATTATGAAATTTACCGATGGTTATTGGCTAATCAAAGAAGGGATACAGGCGCATTTCGCGGCATGCCCTGCGGAAATAGAACAACAAGGNGATGAACTTACGGTATACGCGCCGGAAAAACCAATCAGGCACAGGGGCGATACGCTCAATATGCAGCTTCTTACAATTCGTTATTCCAGTCCTATGAAAAATGTGATCCGTGTGCGAATATCCCATTTTGAAGGAGGGCTTNATAACAGGCCGAATTTCCCGCTGGAATGCGATCCGTCATTCAAGCCGTCAATCCGCATACAAGAAAAAGAAGCCGTTCTGGAAAGCGGCGGGCTTTCGGTATCTGTTGAACGTACAGATAAGTGGAACATTACATTTCTTGGAGGCGGAAAAGCCATTACAAAAAATCTTTCTAGGTCTACAGGGTATATGGTAAATAATGCCAAACAGCCATATATCAAAGACGAGCTTTCACTTTCGGTGGGAGAGCTTGTATACGGGCTCGGAGAACGTTTTGGCCCGTTTATCAAAAACGGGCAGACTGTGGATATTTGGAACGCCGACGGCGGCACTGCCAGCGAACAGGCTTACAAAAATATTCCCTTTTACATGACAAATAAAGGATACGGAGTATTCATAAATGATCCGGGGAAAGTTTCGCTGGAAGTCGGCAGTGAAAAAACAGCGCGCGTACAATTTTGCGTAACAGGTGAATATCTTGAATATTTTGTTATNTACGGTCCGCAGCCAAAAGCGATTCTGGAACGTTANACNGCGCTTACCGGAAGGCCGGCTATGCCGCCTGAGTGGAGTTTCGGACTTTGGCTTTCAACATCGTTTACAACGTCCTACGATGAAAAAACAGTAATGAGTTTTATTAACGGCATGGAAGAGCGGAAAATTCCTCTGTCGGTTTTTCACTTTGACTGTTTTTGGATGAAGGGATTTAACTGGTGCGACTTTACATGGGACAGGGAAACATTCCCCGATCCAAAAGGAATGTTGTCTCGAATAAAAGCAAAGGGAATTAAAATTTGCGTATGGATAAATCCGTACATTGCCCAGCGTTCCGCTCTCTTTGAAGAGGGGAANAANGGCGGCTATTTTCTGAAACGCAAAGACGGCTCCGTTTACCAGACCGATCAATGGCAGGCGGGAATGGCAATCGTAGATTTTACAAATCCTGACGCGGNAAAATGGTATAACGGTCATTTGGAAAAGTTACTCGACATGGGAGTAGACTGCTTCAAGACTGACTTCGGAGAGAGAATTCCGGAAGACGCAGTGTACTTTGACGGAGGCGATCCTGAGAGACACCACAATTTTTACACATACCTTTACAACAAGTCGGTATTTGAGCTGCTTGAAAAAAAACGCGGCAAAGGCGAAGCTGTACTGTTCGCTCGTTCCGCCACAACAGGCGGACAGAAGTTCCCGCTTCACTGGGGCGGAGACTGCGAATCNACTTTTGAAGCAATGGCGGAAACTCTGCGCGGAGGACTATCTCTCAGCATGTCGGGCTTCGGTTTCTGGAGCCATGACATCGGCGGATTTGAAGGAATACCCAACGCCTCGCTTTTTAAACGCTGGCTTGCGTTCGGGCTTTTATCATCGCATTCAAGACTGCACGGCAGTCACTCATACAGGGTTCCATGGAGCGTTGACGAAGAATCCGCCGAAGTCTGCCGTTTCTTCGCCGAAGTTAAAGGGCGCTTAAAGCCGTATATTCTTAAAGCTGCGAAAGAAGCGCATGAAAAGGGCATTCCTGTTTTACGCGCAATGCTTTTGGAATTTCCTGATGATCCGACCTGCGCGTACCTTGATCGTCAGTATATGCTCGGTCCTGATCTGCTTGTTGCGCCTGTCTTCAGCGAAGACAATGAAGTTACCTATTATCTGCCGGAAGGTGAATGGAAACAGTACCTTACAGGCGAAACAATAAAAGGCGGACGCTGGATTACGGAAAAGCATAGCTTTTTAAGCATGCCGATTCTGGCAAGGGCAGGCGCA
>WRGH01000117.1 GCA_009787285.1 Brevinematales bacterium | reverse complement strand
CAAGGCCGAATACCGAATTTACAATCTCTTTTGATCTTGACGTAATAAAAATTTACGAAGATTACGATAAAACCGAGCGTATTGCATGGAAAATGGAAAACGCGAAAGACGAAGCGGCGTATCAAAAAGAGCGGCGCATTTATGAACTTTCACAGATCAGCGTAGAAGGAAAAACTGATCGTCTTGAGAGCAGGAAGCCGCCGTATCAGATTCCTTTCCGTCATTTATGCAATTTGATTCAGATTGCAGACGGAGACATTGAAAAAACACTTGCAGATTTAGCGGCTAACAGCGGTCCCAATAGCGAACAGCTTCAGGCTGTAAGAACAAGGGCTGTATGCGCAAAATACTGGGTCGAAAACTGCGCTCCTGAAGATTTCCGTTTCCGCCTGCTGCCCGCAGGAGGAGCGGCTTCTCTCCCGCAGGAAGAACGCGGGAAACTTCGCCCCCTTTCCGAGCTTGAAAAAAACGCTGTCCGCATCCTGCGCGATGACGTTATCTGCAAAATTGAAGTATTTGCCGATGATAAAACCTGCGCGGCGGCAATTTATGCGGCGGCGGAAAAAGCGGGGATTGACGGCAAAGCGCTTTTTGCCGCCGCTTATCAGGCGCTTATCGGCAAGGAGCAAGGGCCGCGTCTTGCAAACTTCCTTAGAGCTATAAACAAACAGCGGCTTCTGGATATTTTAAGGGATTAAAGTTACCCTGAAACTTAGAATTACAGGCAAATTCAGCTTTCTTTTTCAGTATATAAAATGGGAGGTTGACCTGGAAATTTGCGCCAATTTATTTTTTCGTCGGCAGAAGGAACTTTATGAAGCATAACGTTATTTTTAATCAGGGTTGTTTCNGCGTCTTTGGGTATAGTATCGTCAGTATAAACACCGGCTATTTTATCAAGCTGTATCAGACTGTATGCTCCGTGATGATAAAATTTGGCGGCTTCTGTCAGAATATAATTTTTTCTTGCGCGTTTTGCAAGTTCTGCAGCCGTCTCTACCCGAAGATGATCCCTGCCCGTAAATCCGTATCCTGAAATAAAACCATTTGCACCCATAAAAAATTTTTCAAAGAAAAAAGCCTGTCCGCATTGTATTGTTACAGGTCCGACCAGTACCTGTGATTCCGGCTGGAAATATCCGCCAAGCAAGATTAACTTGATATCCTGCAGCTTATAAATATAATTGGCAATAAAAACTGAATTGGTAATAATGGTAACATTCTTTTTTGCAAGAGCAAGCTCCTCCGCAAGTAATGCGCAGCATGAACCGGATTCCAGCATTACTGTCTCGCCTTCTTCTACAATTTGCGCCGCAGCCTTGGCTATTCTTTTTTTTATTGAATGGCTTATCGCCATTCGTCTGCCCGTATAATTCGAATCATTAAGACCGGCATATCCGTGAGTACGAATTATAATTCCGCGTTTTTCAAGGCTGTCTAAATCCTTACGAAGCGTCACAAAGGAAATATCCAGCATTTCAGCAAGCAGTTTAACCTTGATTTTCCTGTTTGACGCCAAAATATCAAGTATCTTTACACACCTGTCGTTCATTTACCTTGTTCCCATAATTACAGGGTTTTTTTCATTCTCCGAAGAATCATGAACAGTCCGCCATGTGATAAACACAGGTTCGCTTCCCGCTTTAATTGTAATGTCAGAATTTACAGAACTTGCGTCCCCCGTAACAATATCATGCCGCAGATGCTCTATACCCGGCAATTTTAAACTAACCTGCGTAGCAGAACCAAATCCATCCTCCCATAAAACTAAAGTTCCGCCATTTTCCCTTTTAAAATAAAAGACCCGCAAAGACGCAGGCAGGTTATCCTGCGTAAGCGCATAACATACTGAACCGGAGATATATAAAGCGCACAAGCGGAATGCTTCGGCCCCTTTAGAAGTATAATCATTCTCACTCCTGACCAGACCAAAAAAATCCTCGGAATTGCTTTTTGAAGGGTTGGAAGAGTCAAACATTTGATACCAAAACAATCTTCTTGCTCCGCCGGCAGCCAGAAGAGCGAAGGTCTTTACTACCCTTAAAGGAAATTTCTCCTCTGAAACCTTTGTTGGATACCAGCCTCCGGTAGGGTAACCAACCTCGGTAATCCAAATTTTATCTTTATAACCGTATTGATTTACTATTTCTTCAAACTGTTTGTACAGCTTTAAAGAGCGATTAGCGCTTATTTCATAAGGATGAAAAGCCACAGCGTCAACATTTTCCATAGCGCCTGATTCAAAAAGTCTGTTTATCATTTTTTTTGGCAGCCCGGTAACATTGCGGTTAAAAGCTCCTCCCAGAACAATCACATCACTATCTGTTTCCTTAATAGCATCCGCCGCCTGACGGATTAATTCTGCATATTCGTCAACGGTTCCGTTCCAAAAACGGCTGCTGTTAGGCTCATTCCATATACACCAAGCGCCTACTCTGCCCTTGAAATACTCTACTGTTTTTCTGACATAATTAAGAAAATCCGGCATCCGTTCAGGAGGAATATAATCATGNCCTTTTTGATCAGGATGTATCCACCTGTTGTCATAAGCTAAAACACCCAGAACTTTAATGCCTGCTTTGCCGGCATTATTCACCACGACATCATAACTTTCAAAATTCCAATTATTCTGTTGAGGCTCAATCCTGCCCCAATAAAAAGTATGAAGCACCCAGCTTACGCCCATGTAATTCAGATGATCAAATTCTTCTTGTGTATTGGTTTCGCCAGCATGAACAATACCTGAAAAATCAGCGGCAATTCTATGTCCTTCGGAAGGAAGAGTTATATTTACGGAAGCGCAGGAGCCGCATAAAAAAAATACAAACAGGATTGCAGCCAAAGAACAATACTTCATCTTATAACTCCAAAGAACGGCTTTTAACCTTTTCAAGAATATAAGAAGCAAACTCATTGACTTTCATCGCCGGAAGCTGCCTGCCGTCACGCAGACGGACGGACACAGCGCCCTCATCCGCTTCACGCTGGCCTGCAACAAGCATATAGGGAATTTTCCTTGTCTGACAGCCGCGTATCTTAGCGTTAAGGCGTTCATCGTCCAATTCAGTCGTTACGCGCAAATCATAAGCCTTTAGTTCAGCCGCGCATTTTTTTGCGTAATCGTTAAACTGCTCGGCAACGGGAATAACCGCGATTTGCTCCGGCGCAATCCAAACAGGGAAAGCGCCGCCAAAGTGTTCGATAAGGACGCCGAAAAAACGTTCAAGACTGCCGAGAAGCGCGCGGTGTATCATGTACGGGCGTTTGCGCTGGCCGTCGCTGTCAACAAAGGTCATATCAAAGCGTTCCGGTTCGTTAAAATCAAACTGTATTGTCGTTACCTGCCATTCGCGTCCAATAGCGTCTTTTATCTTTAAATCAATTTTCGGACCGTAAAACGCGCCNCCGCCTTCGTCAATTTCATAGGCAAGNCCTTCGGCTTCTATTGACTTGCGCAGACTCGCCAAAGCGGCGTCCCAGCGGCTTTGTTCGCCCACGCTTTCCTTCGGCCTTGTCGCAAGGTACGCCTTAATATCGCTGAAACCAAAAACCTTCCAAATCTGTAAACTGAAACGAAGCACCTCGCTTATTTCGCTTTCCATTTGATCGGGCGTACAGATAATATGCGCGTCATCCTGAGTAAAGCCCCGTACGCGCAAAAGACCGTGCAGAACGCCGCTTCTCTCATAACGGTACACAGTACCAAGTTCCGCCCAGCGAAGCGGCAGGTCGCGGTAGGAATGNCCCTTGTTGTTGTAGATTAAGATATGAAACGGACAATTCATCGGCTTAATAAAATAGTCCTGATTGTCAATTTCCATAGGGCTGTACATATTACCCTTGTAAAAACCAAGATGCCCCGACTTTTCCCAAAGCCAGCTCTTGCCGATATGCGGNGTGTAGAGTATCTCATAACCGTTGCGGAAATGTTCCTGCCGCCAAAAATCTTCGATAGCGACNCTCATTCTGCCNCCCTTGGGATGCCAGTAAATAAGACCNGCTCCCGCTTCTTCGTGAATCGAGTAAAGATCAAGCTCCTTCCCTAACCGGCGGTGGTCGCGTTTTTCCACTTCCTCAAGGAAGGCAAGGTGGGCTTTAAGCTCTTTGGGAGTTTCCCACGCTGTACCGTAAATGCGGGTAAGCATGGGACGTTTTTCATCGCCGCGCCAGTAAGCGCCTGCAATGTTTTGCAGTTTGAAAGCGGCGGAATTAATCTCTCTTGTATTTGCGACATGAGGACCCCGGCAAAGGTCAGCCCACATTAATTCGCCTTTGGCATCGCGGTTTTCATATATCGAAATCTCAGCGTCTTCAGGAAGCTCATTGATAATTTCTGTTTTGAACGGTTCATCACGGAAACGCTCCAGTCGCATCCTTGCGGCTTACGGTTATCCTAATAAAATCCTGACGGCTGTCGATAATTTTTTTCATTTCATCTTCAACAGCGACAAGATCATCTGCGGTAATAGGGCGCGGCAGCAGGAAATCATAATAAAAACCATTTTCTATACATGGGCCGATAGCGGTTTTGGTTCCCGAAAAAAGCTTTACGACAGCCTGCGCCATGATATGAGCGGCTGAGTGGCGGATTATTGCCAACTTCTCATTGGCTTCTTGTTTTTTGTTTTCTGACATTTATCCAGAATAACATTCTTTAATATAGAGTTAAAAGAGGTAATTTACGCCGATTTCTATTCCTTTTTCCCAATTGTCGTGATAAAGTTCAATGGTAGATTCTTTGGCGTCTTATGGCTGTTTTACTTGACGTATATGTTTTATGTGCTTATAATTTAATTCATACTTTACACATATGAATTATATGTAGTTTTTTTATGAATGCCTTGTTAAAGGTAATAGGAGGTTTATTATGGAAAACCAGAGCATTGGTAAACTTTTTTTAGGAAAGTGGAGTACCATAACGCTCGTGTCGGTGGCGGTAGGCGCCGCGCTGTTCGGTGTACTGATGGTTTACGGCAGTATCCCAGTCTTTACAAATACGATGTTGACAACCGCGATGATTATTCCGGTTGTGGTCGGCGGTCTCTTCGGACCTCTGCCGGCTTTTGCCACAATGCTGATTGGCAATGTAATCGCCGATCTGATTGGCGGCTGGGGGTTCTGGTTCGACTGGTCAATCGGTAACGGCGTTCTCGGACTGTTCATCGGCGCTCTTCCGCTTTACGGCGCAAAGATCGACGAAGGCATCTTCGGCGTCAAGCACGCAATAATCTACGCTGTGCTGGTTNTTATAGGAAACGCGCTGGCTTTCGGTATTGTAACGCCGATCCTCACATCATGGTTCTATTCATCCGATTTGGAAATCACCTTCCTGCAGGCGTTNGCTTCCGGAATTTCCAACACCGCTGTATTGATAATTGTGGGCATTCCCCTTCTCTTCCTGCTTGCAAACCGCTATAAAAAGCGCAGCAATCTCAAGGAAGAAGATTGAAAAATGGGAGAACGAAAACCGGTAGTTCAATTCCTTGACTTCGGCTTTCAATACAAAGTACATACCACTCCGACGCTCTTCAATATAAATCTCACCGTTTACGAAGGTGAAAAAATTTTAATATTGGGAGCGTCGGGAAGCGGAAAGTCAACTCTGGCAAATTGTATAAACGGAATAATACCGTTTTCGTATGCCGGAACCATCACAGGTTCGTTAAAGGTCAACGGTGTCGAAACCCGAGACCTTTCTATTTTTAAACTAAGTAATTTTGTCGGAACGGTGCTTCAGGATTCCGACGCTCAATTCGT
>WRGH01000116.1 GCA_009787285.1 Brevinematales bacterium | reverse complement strand
TAGGCGTGGGCGCGGTTCATCAAGCCCTTGGAAGTAAAAGCCATCAGCATTGTTGTAAGTTCAAAAACTTCGGGGATTGAGCTTTGTCTGTAAAAAATTACCTTTTCAGGGTCTAACCCTGAGGCAAGCCAGCAGGCGGCTACTTGTCTGATTGTATGGTTTAACTCGGAGGGATTTTTCATGGTGTTAAGAGCGTGATAGTCGGCGATAAAGTAACGGGCATCGTATTCTTCGGCAAGTTCCAGAGCGGGTTTTATCGCGCCGAAATAATTTCCGATATGCAAATCGCCGGTCGGCTTTATTCCGGTGAGTGATATTTTTTTCATAATATAAACAATCTAACGTTTTAAACATGGATTGTAAAGTATGACTGAATTACTCTATTCTATATAATAATGAAACTGCCGATTAAAGCGCCTGACATAATCATAATAATTTTAGCCGCGGGATTAACTTTTTCTTCCGCGTATTCGGCATATTTAAAACCGCAAAATTTTCAGCGTGTATTGATAAAAGGGCAGGGCGGCGAATGGATTTTTCCGCTGAATGCCGATGAAACAGTCGCCGTTCCGGGTCCTTTGGGAGATACAGTTGTGCGTATCAATGACGGCAATGTTTGGATAGAGTCTTCTCCGTGTCAAAACCAGATATGCGTCGCAGCCGGTATTCTGCGGCGGAACGGAAATTGGGCTGTGTGCCTGCCGAATAATGTTTTTGTGATACTAGAAGGAGTTGACGAGGAAAGCGATGTCGACGCAATTGTACGGTAAAAAAAATCTTGCGCTGCTCGGAGCCATGTGCCTCTTTCTTTCCGCTATTGAATACATGATTCCAAAACCATTGCCTTTTATGCGAATAGGGCTTGCNAATTTGCCTCTTTTGCTTGCCGTTGACATTCTTCCTTTTTCATCGTTTTTGGTTTTAATCGGAATAAAAATTTTTGGGCAGGCATTGATAACAGGAACGTTATTTTCATATATTTTACTGTTTTCAATCGCGGGAACTTTTTTTTCCGCATTGCTGATGTTTGCCCTGCGCCGTATATTTGGGCATACCCGCATAACTTTTGTCGGTATCGGCGCGGCAGGCGCAATGACTTCCAATGCCGCGCAGCTTGCGCTGGCTCAGGTTTTTCTCCTTAAAGAAAATGTGCGTTACATTGCGCCGCCGTTTTTGGCTGCCGGTCTTGTAACAGGAGTCGCGCTGGGGATATTTTGTGAAGTTTTTTCCCGCCGCTCGCAGTATTATAAAATACATTTATTGCATAAACAGTAAAAGGAAGCGTTAGATGAAACGGCAGGAATTTTATGCAAATGTTTTTNGTACAAAAGCGTTGTTTATAACGGGGCTTGTTATAATGCCTGCATTGCTGTTTAACCCAAGTACGGAATTCAGGGCGCTTCAATTTCTGTTCTTCTGGTTTTTAACGCGGATTTCAGGGAAAAAAATTAATCTGTTTCCTGTAATTTTTGTTATTTTTGGGATAATTGTCTTTAACCTGATTGTTCCGTACGGAAGAATCCTTTTTTCAATTGGCCCGTTTAAAATTACTCAAGGGGCGCTTATTGCAGGAATTAACCGCGCAGTAACTTTTGAAGCGCTTGTAATGCTTTCCAAAGTTAGCGTCAGGAGCGATATAAAATTACCCGGCGCTTTTGGCGAATTACTGGGCGAGTCCCTGCGTATTTTTTCGATTATAGTCGGCAGAAAGCATCGTATAACGGCAAAGAATGTAATAGCGGACATTGACAGCATGATGATGGAATTAAGCTGCGAAGATGTCAACATGGCTGCTGTTCAGGAAGCGCGGACAAAGCCTTTAGGATATACTATTCTGGCGGCCGTGATCGTTTTGTCATGGCTGCCGTGGATTTGGATTACTTAAATTAATCTACAAGACGAAAAGAATTATCAGTGAGGGTAAAATCCGTTCCGGCAGTTTTGCGTATACTCCGATCTTCAAAAATAAAAATTGCCTCTGTTTCAGGAAGTAATTCAACAAGTTTCCTTCCTTTTTCATAGCCAAGTACAAAGACCGCAGTTGAAAGAGCGTCTGCATTCATTGAGTTATTTGTAATAATGATAACAGATAAAAAGCCGTTATTAACCGGAAACCCGTTAGAAGGCGAAAAAATATGATGATACCTTGTTTCCCCTTCTTCAAAGAAACGCTCATAAACGCCGGATGTTACCACAGTTTTTTCCGTTATCTGCAATATCCCGATGTATGAACCTCTGCTTCCGTACGGGTCTTGAACGCCTACTTTCCATAAACTTTTGTCTTTTTTTTCGCCCAAGATCAGTATATTTCCGCCAAGATCAATAATTGCGCGCTCAACCGTTGTTTTTTTTATCATCGCGGCCGTCTCGTCCGCCGCGTATCCTTTGGCTATTGCTCCTAAGTCCAGCGCCATGCCCTTGTTCTTTAAATAGACGCTTTTTGTTTGCGGATCCAATTCAATATCCTGCCAGTTGATTAACGGTAAAACTTTATCAATTTCCGCCGGTGAAGGCACTTTTGCGTTATTGCTCCCGATTCCCCAAAGTGAAACCAAAGGTCCGACTGACGGGTCAAAAGCGCCGCCTGACAATTGCGCATAATAAACTGCCCGTTCAATTACAATAAATACATCGTCATGAACCTGTACCGGTTTGACTCCGGCGGTGGCGTTTATTCGGCTTACATCAGATGAGGGAATATTTACGCTCATGAGGTTTTCTATTTCGCGTAATCTGGAAAAAATGTCCCTGTAAACGCTGTCCTTGCCCTGTTCAAAAAGCGTTATGGTACAGACAGTGCCGCCAAGTACAAATTCAGTGCGGCTTGATTGCGGCTGGCTGCATACAGAAAGAGACAATAAAACAATTAATTGTATACAACTAATTTTTAATTTATTGATTGTCATTTATATTGATTCACGTGATTCACGGTAAAATTAAAGTCCGAAACGCTCAGTAAGTTCCTTGATATGACTGCCAATAAAAAATGCGCAGTAAGATGTAAGTACAATGCCGGCGGTAATGCCAAAAGGAAGCAAAAATGATATTCCGGTTTCGTCAGCAATCTTTTGAAAATCAAGGCCNAAAAAAGAAGTTCCAAGAGATATAAAGATGATCAGTCCCGCGATAATCCAGCCTCGTGTAGACAAGCCGCCGGGAATGGCATAGGTAGCATTTTCTGACAATTCCTTATCNGATGCAATTTTTGACATTACGGAATCTTCAAGACCGGGGGAAGGCGGGAAAAAATCGTTACGCATAATATGCCTTGTTGCTTTATAACGTTCAATTTTGCCGGCGCAGTCATGGCAAGAAAATGTATGCAGCCATATCTGTATCTGGCTTAATAACGGCATTGAGTCTTCTGCTCCGTCATTGCCTGAATAATGATAAACAATGTCCAANATTTTCAAACAGTTCATACTGTACTCCTTCCCCTATTCTGCAAAATGCTCAAGCTTTTCTCTTAACAATATCTTCGCCCTAAATACATGAGACTTGATTGTATTTACCGGAATTCCGGTAATAGCCTCAATCTCCTGATAAGAACGATCATAAAAAAAGAACAAATCAATACACACGCCAAAGCGTTCAGGCAATTCCTTTACCGCCTCATTAACGGCTTCTTTTGCCGCGTTACGAAGCGCGATTTTTTCCGGAGTATCGCAGGAATTGATCAGCTTGTCCGTATTTTCATCAGCCAGACTGAGGTATTCTTTCTTCCTGTTTACCTCATTCAAAGCTGTATTATATGCTATTTTGTAAAGCCATGTTGAAAACCGGCTTCTTCCCTCAAAATTGGAAAGGTTACGGTATGTTTTTAAAAAAACCTCCTGAACAAAATCAGAAGCATCTTCCTTGTTACGAAAAAAACTTAAACCCATTCCGTATACTGCCCTTTCNTGCCGCCGTACCAAAAGGCGGAACAAATCCTTCTGTCCCGAAACAATCTGACTGACAATTAACTGATCGTTAAAGTCAGATTCACACGCCGCTGTGGATTCATCAGCCATTTAGCTTATTGCGGCGGCTGATCACATAATGAACTGTTAGTCCTACACCCAAAGACAGAGGAATTATTCCTCCCAATAAACCGTAAGAAGCNCCTTCTAAGATTGACAACAAAATAGTTAAAGCTAATCCTACGGCGCTTAAGAGTATACCCGACAGCAGACTAAACGAAAGAAGATTAAATTCTTCTTTTTTATATTGTCCGGCCTTTATTAACAGCGTTTTTTGCCTGTGATTCCATAAAAGGTAGAAAAAAATTACNATTGAACCCATTACAATTGCGGCAATGGGAATTATTGCTATTAGTATCTGAGCGGCGGACGATATTCCTTCCATAAAATTTCAAGCGCTCCTCAATACAATTGTATTACTTCCACTCGCTAAAGTCTACCTTTGTTNTCTTTGTATTTTGACACGGAANTATAGATAGAAGTTGCTGNATTTATCCAATAAATTTACTATCGCTATACAATATGNATTTTGTTACCATTTAGGCGCGGAATAGGTACTTTCGAGGCCGGTAATGAAAGTCTGCCTGAACTGCGCAGAAAGGATATTATACGACTTCCTCGAAGGGAAAACCGTTCTTGAAAAAAGAGAGCTTGAAATTTTATGCGGAAGCATTATAATAAATAATAATTAAAAAAATCGTATTAAAGGAAATACTATGAAACGTTTATCAATTTTAGCGATACTGTTCTTCTTGCTGATTGCAGGCTGTGCGTCGTCAAAAAACGCAAAACAGTTCCTAAACGAACGGAGGTACCGGCTGAGGATATAATGGTTAGTATACCCTACAGAATAGACAGTGATGGAATGACATGGGGTTATCCGATTTTTCAGCCCGCCGTTCCCGCTGATGTTCCGAGCAACGTATACGCAAAACTGTGGAGCATTAATCAAAAAACAATTAAAGCCGGTAAGTATGATTATAATGCGCATAGTTTTAATATATCTCAATCGGTCAAATATGACGAGTCCGCTATGTCTGATAATTTTACATTTACCGGCATATGTGCGGATTATGCCGATTATTTTGTTTTTGTGTTAAAGCATGATGCTACCCTGCTGGATCTTTTTAATAAAGGCGTAATAATGGTAAAAAACAGTCCGACTCACAGATGGATAGAATACCATACGGAAGAAAACAGATATATAATAGACCCTACATGGTGCGATTGGGATTATGTCGGAGAACCTGCTGGAATGTATGCGGGTAACGCTGACTTTGCGGAAGCGTGCAGAACGTCTTTTAACAGGGATAAACTTATAGAAGCAAGATCGAAAGAATGGTTTTTTCGCAATATAAAAAAGATAATCGGAGATGCTGATAGACGACCGCATAACTTGTAAATTGGAACGGTGGCGCGGGCTAATTCGTCGTCAAATTCAGTCAATTATAATCATGTCGCTGAAGTACAGGGTTTCTATGCGTCCAAGCCGCAGATTGGCATTGTAAAGCGATAAAATTTCTGTTTTTGCGGTTTCTTCATCAATTTTAATTATTTTTTCTGCGGGAAGGGAAGAAAAATAATCGGTTGCTATTCTCCTGAAATCGTCTATTTTTGCAGCCAGTTCTTCTGTAAAGGCAATATCGTTAGCAAGGTAGGGAAACGCTATGGAAAGAATCAATGTTGAGGAGTTAGTCAGGGGGATTCGAAGCCTGCCAAGTCCTGAAAAGACCCGAATGTCGTCATTTTCCGTTGTCCGGGTTGTTACGGTTTCCGCTTTTCCCAATTTTAAAATGGGA
>WRGH01000115.1 GCA_009787285.1 Brevinematales bacterium | reverse complement strand
AAAATTTTTGTCCGCGTCGTACCCTATGTAAACAGCGTATCGGAAGCGCTGTCCAACGGAATCATTAACTTTGTAATTGAAGTGCTGAATATATTTTTCATNATCTTCTTTATGTACAAAGTTGACCCTCATCTTGCTTCCGTAACTGTTGTCGGNCTTCCCCTGCTTGCAATATTTATCTGGACAATCAAACCTGCGCAGAGGCGGGCATGGCAGGCAGTTTCAAACAAGGGAGCCAACCTTAACGCATATATACAGGAATCCATAGACGGCGTAAGAGTTACGCAGGCTTTTGACAGGCAGAAAAAAAATCTGGAGATAATGAACCGGCTTACGGATGAACGGAATTATGTATGGATGAAGGCAATTTATATTTCAAACACAGTGTGGTTTTCTACAGAATCAATCAGCCAGCTTGTGTGGTCATTTGTATATATAATGGGCATATANTNGATGAACCCAATGGCAAGTTTCGGAATGCTGCTCGTTATGGGAAACTATGCNTGGCGTTTCTGGCAGCCTATAATAAACCTTGCCAACATTTACAATACCTTTATAAATGCGATGGCGTATCTGGACAGAATCTTCGATACAATTGCCGAACCCGTAACCATTCAGGATGCGCCTAACGCCGTTGAATTTCCATTTGTACGCGGACATGTTGAATTTAAAAACGTAAATTTCAGCTATGACGGAACAAGAAAAATACTGAACAATGTCAGTTTTGACGGCCATCCCGGACAAAGCATAGCCATTGTCGGGCCTACGGGAGCCGGAAAAACAACAATCGTTAACCTGCTTTCACGCTTTTACAATATTGAAGAAGGACAGGTTTTAATTGACGGTCAGGACATAATGAAGGTAACGCTCAGTTCCCTTCGCAGCCAAATGGGCATCATGCTGCAGGACAGTTTCTTGTTTACAGGAACAATAGCGGATAACATCCGTTACGGAAAATTAAACGCTACGGATGACGAAATCTGTTCGGCGGCAAAACTGATTGGCGCTCATAANTTTATAGAGAAACTGCCTCAGGGTTATGACACCCACATCACTGAACGCGGCGGCGGAATCTCGGCGGGCGAGAGGCAGCTTTTGGCATTTACCCGCACCCTCATTTCCAATCCTAGAATTTTAATTCTTGATGAAGCCACAAGCAGTATTGATACAGGCACTGAACAGTTAGTACAGGAAGGCATACGCACGTTAATGAAAGGACGCACTTCATTTATCATCGCCCATAGGCTTTCTACGATCAGAAACTGCACACGTATAATGTTTATCTCTGAAGGCCAAATCGTAGAGAGCGGAACGCACGAAGAATTGATGGCTTTAAAGGGACGCTATTACGAACTTTGCCTTGCACAATATGAGCAATAATGTATTATGTAAATTAATGATGTACATATTGCTGGTACTGTCGCTTGTTATCACCGGAGCATGTAAAAACAATCAAATTGATTCTGTGGAAAGAGAAGAACTGTTTACTCTTGAAATAGGCCATATGGAAGACCAGATTGCTCTTTATAACCTTGACGGCACAAGAGGCATAAGAAGCACGGGTTTTACGATGAGGGACGGACTGTTTTACATTGCAGACGGAAACGGCGGAAAAATAAGCAGATTTAACTCGTACGGCGACTTATTGTTCATTATTTATAACGAAGAAACCAACCCGCCTCCGATCAGTTTAAAAACGAATATTTCAGATGAAGAACAGGCGACCCGCTGGGCGCATTCCTATCCGCTTGAACAGCCAGGCTGGATTGCGGTAGATTCACGCAAGCATATTTTTGTGGAAGACAGACTTCCCCCGCAGTCCCACCGCATTGACCATGAAAGCAATTCTCTTTTGGACGGAATAATCCTGCACTTTGATCAGGACGGGCGTTTTGTCAATTATCTCGGATGCGAAGGAATTGGGGGCAGTCCGTTTCCAAGAATAGTCGCCCTTACTGCCGCTGTAAACGACGAGCTNGCCGTAATCTGCCGTATTTCCGGAGGCTGGAATATATACTGGTTCAATTCGGCCGGAATGCTTCTGTATCTTGTAAAAATATCTTCCTCTGTAATTCCCGCTCTTCCAGACTGGCCGCAGGCGCTTTCCGTTGTTGATTCCGTAATGGCGTCTCCTGATTCAAGAAGGCTCTTTATGAAGGTGGATTACAGCCGTGATACTTTCGATGAATCTACCAATACCCGTACAGGCTCCGAGCCGGTTACTTCGGTTGTTTGGACATTAAATGTTGAAGACGGCTCCTATTCAGGCATGATTGAAATCCCGTTATTTGAGATATCACAGAACGGCAACGATTCCAAAACACGGGTATTTTACATAATGCTCGGCGTTTCACGAAACGGAAAAGCGCTTATGTACTTTCCTATTGATACAGGTTATTCGCTTCTCTATGTAGACACACATTCAAATGAACAGCAGCGAAGAAATATTAATTTTTCCAATGACGAAATAAGGTACAACGATTTTTNCCTTTCTTCTGAAGGCATTCTTTCCGCCATGCTGGCAGACAGTTATAATATTAAGCTTGTATGGTGGCGTACAGACAGGTTTATGGGAGAAGCGCATTGACAGATAACGAGCAGGTAAAAAGACCAAACGCAAATTATAAGCTGAGCAATGAAAACGAAAATGTTGACGGAGAACTCACCTTTTACTACAACCGTGAACGCCGGCTGGAAAAAGCGCCGCAGGCCGTAAAGGATCTGTACGACGAAAATAAAAAAAACAGCCAATCCGGATTTATTAAAGTCCTTATCGCNGACAAACCAAGAGCTATGGTTTTTTTTACAATTTTAATAATGACAGGAGTAATATTAATTCTTTCCCTGTTAAATAAAACAGATAGTTCATATTCACTTGACGGAAATAAACTGGAAATAAGCGGAATCAAATATGAGGGCATGACTATTCTGGCAATCAGAAAAATAAGAAAAAATACAGAAACTGCATATTCGGGCGTTATTGATATTGCGGTCTCCCCTGTGGCTCAAGAAGGGGAAAAATTAAGCGTATTTTATCATCGTGTGTTTTTCAGCATGGAAAATGAAGAAGATTACCGTTTTACAGTGCCTTTTGATTCGCCTGAATTACTGATGGTCATCCAAACAGAGAAGAATACCCTTAAGATCAGATATAAACCTGAGTAACCTGCTTAATAATCTGCCCCCAAACAAGTTAAACATTGACTAAATCTTTTTTTTCTGTTATGTTCTTAGTATGGTGCAATTGTATTTTTTATCCATTTTGTGCAATGCCTTAAGCGGGTATGTTCTGTTTGCCGGTAATGATAATGAATCATCAAAAAAGCCTCTAAGTTTTACAGACAACCCTACTTTTAGCCTTGTTCTTGGAATATTAAGCGCCGTTACCGGCGTTTTAAAACTTCTTTCTCCGACTGTGGATAGAATCCCNATTATTGGCGACCTTGTACCTGCGATTTCAGGAGTTGCAGCAGGCCTTGTTTTAATTTTCGGCATTTACCGTCAAAGTACGCCTTCGTCTTCAACATCAACAAATTCACTGGACAGCCTTGCCGGAACCATTCTTACTTTCAGGAAACCGTTTGGATTGGGATTGCTTGCCGTAGCCCTTCTGCACTTTCTCTTTCCGGAAGCGCTCTTTCTTTAACGGCTGTTCCCAAAAAGGTTAATCTTTACAAGGAAACGGGCGTCCAGAAGTGAAAGCCCCGCGCCTGCTTTATTGTCAATAACTTCATAATTTTTATTTTCTTTTTTGTATGATTTACCGCTGGTTCTGCCAATACGGCGGTACGNAACATCAAGCATAAGATCAATACGTTTCATATTATAAGCCAAATTTAGTTTTGGTTCAAAAAAAAGTCCCATGCTTGTAATATCATTATAAAAATCTTTNGTCCTTATATGTTCATCCAAAGCGTTACAGTATGTAAACGGGCTTATTTGAAATGATAAATTAATAGTTAATGNGGAAAAAACATTTGTCTCAATTTCAAAACCAGCCGCAACTAAAAACCAGTCCTGCTTGTAATTTATAACATTACCTGAAAGGAACCCCTTTGGCGGATTATAATCTTTGTATTCATAATAACCGTCTCTGCCCGTAAAGGAAAAATGCATCCAACTGCCGCTTAAAAACGGCTTTATACAAATAATTGATTTTACGGGCAATGAAATGCCGAGAGCGGCGTCCAGAATATAAAAACTGTTTGTTCTGTTTGTATGGCTGGAAAAATTTGTAAGAGAGCTGTTTCCCGCTGACTGCCAGTCGCGGTCTTCCATAACCCCTGAATCTTTCGGAAGACCGGCTTTAAACGATATGGAAGAAAAAAAACCAATACTGCGCATAATATCGGCAGGTTCAAAATCCAACTGTAAGCCAAGGTAAAAAACAGGCTTCATGTCCCATTTTAATTCGCTGAGTAATTCAGCCTTTGTTTGTCCCGGTATGGGATAAACATATTCAAAAGCCTGACCGTAGATAATGCCGGCCTGCGGGCTGAAAGAAAATTTGTAACGGCTTTTTTCCGGTTGATTAGCAGCCGTAGATGCGTAATAGTCCTTTCCCGCTTCCTGACTGAACAACGAATTATTAAAAATAAACGCGCAATTTATAATGACTAAAAAAGCCAAAGCGGTTATATTTTTCATTAATATGAGAATAACGGTTAAAAACAGCTTTGGTCAATTGTTTTTATTTCTTTGCATTTCAGTCTTGTGTTCATGCTTGGTGAAAAAGGAAGAAAGTCCGTTAATTCCGCCTGAAACATCTCCTCTGTCGCAGGACTATATCGGTTACGGGGTAATTACCGATTCTTTCACCCACATTACAGCCGATCCTTCGGAAGACAGNCCTTCNCAGGGTTATTTAAGGCGCGGTTCGCTTGTGCGTATAATAAGAAGACAGNCCGTAAAAACATCCGGACGATTTGTTTCTTGGGTTTTGATAGAAGATTTGCAGCACGGCTGGTTAAAAGAAGAAGTAATGGATATATACAGCAGCGAAAATCAGGCAAAAACAGCATCGGAGTCAATGATAAGGTGAACCGGATAATTTTATTCTTTATTCCGCCAATTGTCGGCTGCTTTATCGGATACATTACAAATGTAATTGCAATCAAACTGCTTTTCCGTCCGCTCAAAGAAATTCGTATACTCGGCGTAAGGCTTCCTTTTACTCCCGGCATCCTTCCGAGGCAGCGTTTCAGGCTTGCGCAAAGTATCGGCGGCATGGTGGAACGCGAGCTCTTGACTGCGGAAATTATAAGGCAGCGTCTTGCCCGCGATGACGTGCGCGAAAAAATGAGCGGCGCTATTTCAATTTTTACTCAAAACATTCTTGATAAATCGCCGAAAGAACTGCTTAAAAGCGGCAATGATTTTTTGTCTATAAGAATTTCAGAAGCAATGGATAAAATTTACCCTATGCTTGTNTCGCTTCTTCTTGAATTTCTTAACCGTTATGAAATCCGCAAAGAAATGGAATCAAAAGGNCGGATACTTTTAAGAAATATTTTTTTAAAACTAAACGCATTTCAGCGTTTTTTTATCTCCGCAGGTCAATATGATATTACGCTTGAACAAAAAATGCCTGAAATTATCGANGAGCTTATAGAGAGCGCTCAAGAACTTTTAAACGATGTAAAGGTAAAAAAAACTCTGACCGANGCATTGCTTTCCCTGACAGGAAAAGACAAAAATCTTGCCGCGTTATTTGACATAGGAAGCGATGATAAGAAAAAACTTGACAGTTTTATTTTTGGCAAATT
>WRGH01000114.1 GCA_009787285.1 Brevinematales bacterium | reverse complement strand
TTGCGGCTCTGGTTTTCTACATGGTCGTTGAGCTTGTTTATGTTGGCGATAACCTGTTCCATAGTTGCGTTGGTTTCGGTAACGCTGGCACTCTGGTTAATGACTCTGCCCTTAATGCTCTGGATGTTGGAGGTAATTTCGTTTATCGCAGCAGCGGTTTCGGTCATATTGGCGGACAGATCATTGCCTATATCTTTCAATACACCGGCTTGCTTTTTAATAATAAACACCAATGCTCTTATTTTTTCAATTGTTTTATTGAAGTATATGGCAAGGTCGCCTACCTCGTCTTTGGAATGGACTGCAACGGTCTTTGTCAGGTCGCCTTCGCCTTCAGAAATGTCCTTGAGGGTATCAGATACCTTGACGATTGGGGCGGTAGTTTTGCCCAGAACAAAGTAGATAATTACTATCGCCGCTATAAGGATTCCCGCCGCTAACATGAGGACAAAATTCCTCATATCGTTGACTTCTTTCATTATGTAAGATTCGACTGATCCGATCATTATCGACCAATTTGTTTTAGAAGATCCTATTGGAATATTGGCAATGGCTATTTGTATATTTTCATTCAGCGAGGGAGCGAAACTGAAACACTCGTATTCCTTTGCGTTTTTAACAGCATCGAGCGCTTCGTTTATATATTTTCCGAATTGCACTTCCGCTTCGAGCATATTCTTTCCTATGCGGTCCTCACGGTAACTCGCCATAACATACCCTGTGTTGGTGTAAATTGATATAGCGGAAACTTCAGCGAAATCCTTGATAGTCTGTTCTATTCTGGGCTGCATAATCGCAATATCCAACTGACAGCCTACGGCTCCGACTACTTCATTGAGCCGCTTATTGATAATGGGGACTACGAGCCTGACGCAAAAGATTTGTTGTCCCGCCAGAGTAAAGGGGACAGGATCGCTCATCCCGACCGTCATCCTGTCGGGTCCGGTGATATGTTCCATTACCTCATTAACTACGGCGCTGGTTTGGGCCAATGTTTGACCAGTTTCCTTTCCCAGCGCATAAGCGAACTGTCCCGTTTCGGTTGAGCCCACCCTGCCTATATTGCGCGCGTCCATTCCGTCAACGGCGTCAGGCTTCCAGACTGTGAACATCCTGACAAAATCGGGCATGTCCTCAAAAACGGACTTCAGCATATTTTCATATTCCGTGCGCCGCGTCGCAGGTTCAATGTTTTCATAAAAATTCATTTCATTCGATAGCGTTTGCAGTACCTGTATATAGCCGCCTATCCTGCCGTCCCAGTACTGGGCGCGCTGACGCGCCAGATACATGGTTTTCTGCTTGGCAAGGCCCATAGTTATATCGGTCGCCCTACTCAACTGGATTAGGGCAATGCCGGCCGACCCGGCTACCATAATGGCGATCATCATAACGGTCAGTTTAATTTTGATTTTCATTTTTCACTCCTTTTTGATATATACCTATTAATCGAAGAAATACTATTTTTAAGTATTTCGGGTTTTTGCTCAATTTAGAACAATTTTCAAACTCATTGCGATAATTTTACCATTTTTTGTGTAAATTGCAACTAGTTATTTGGGTTAGATTTATTTTGAGGCAATACGAATACCTTGACATTGTTAACTATGAGGGTCAAAATTCATATATAATGCAAACTTTTGAAAAATACGACAAATTTATGGTGTATAGGCGTATATAAGGAGAATTCTATAATGATTAACCGGGAAAATCTGCTTAAAATTTCTGAATTAAAACTTGCCGGAAAAATAGAGCAAATGGATGACAGTAAACTAAACAATTTTATCCAGTTATTAAATTCGTTTGCCGATAACCTTCCGGCGCAGGAAAAGAAAATTAAGGACGCGCTGAATGCTAAAGATTATGAAACGTTGACAAAACACCTTTCGGCCGTTAAGGAAATATTGGGAAAAATTTACGCGGACGAAATGGCGCAGGATTGTACAAAACAGATTAACTGGCTTGGCAGCGAGAAGCATGAAAAAATTGAAGCCTATATGCGTTACTTTTTATCCAGCTTGTCCATATTATCCGCTGATATTCAAAAGGCACAGAAGCAGACAGGTGAGTCGTCTGATACAGCGTACAAAAATGCGGATGCTGAAACCAAAAATGAATCAGAAAATATTATCGCAGAACGGCTGCTTGAGATTTCGGATTTAAAAATTACCGGAAAAATTGAGCAAATGAAAGAGGATGAGTTTAATAATTATTTACAGTTATTGAACACCTTTACCGATATTTTTCCGGAGCAGGAGGAAAAAATAAAGGAAGCGTTAAAAGCGAAGGATAACGACGCTTTGACAAAACACCTAACGGATGTTCAGGATATACTGTCAAAAATTTACGCTGACGAAATGGCGCAGGATTGTACAAAGCAGATTAACTCGATTAGCAGCACATCATTTGAAAAAATTGAAGCTTATATGCGTTACTTTTTATCCACCTTATCCATGTTATCAATTGATATTCAGATGGCCCAGCAAAAGATAGACACAACAGCCGTTATACCGGAAAAGAAGGACGAAAAGATAAGATCTGACGCAAAAATATTGGCTGTTGACGACACGGCGTTTTTCCTTACTATACTAAAAAAAATTTTGCAGGATACCAGATACAAATTAACCTGTGTATCTTCCGGCAGAGACGCGCTGAAGTATCTTGAAAAGAGCCAGCCGGATATTTTCCTTTTGGACATAGAAATGCCGGGAATGGACGGATATGAACTTGCGGCAAGAATCAAGGAAAGCGGACAGAATGCGCCGATTATTTTTTTAACAGGCAACGCTAAAAAAGAATATTTGGCAAAGGCGATAAAAGTGGGAGCGGTGGATTTTATAATTAAGCCAATCAATAAAGACGTTCTTCTCGGTAAAATCCGCAAATACCTCAGGTAGAATTTATTTATAAGGCGGTAATAAAAAATTATGTCAATAATCAGCGATTTGTCAAAAAAAATGATGCCCAAGCGTTCGCTGCATATGCAGATAATGTTTACGATCTTTTCATTTTTGTTAATGGTTGTTTTAAGTTATATCTTCTCAAAAAATATTATTGATAAGTATTTAAAACAAAATACAAATAATATTTTTGTTTCTCTGCAATCACAAATCATGGCTGACCTGATGGAACCGCAGTTAACGCTGGAAAGTTTTTCACGGACGGTGCGGAACATGATTATAAAAGGCGTTGACGTGGACAAATTGCGGGAATATTACAATGACATATCAAATTATTTATCTTTAGACAGACAAAGCTATTTGAATTTTAACGGTTTTATGGGGTATTTTGAAACGCTTCCCGGCGGACCTGTTTTTATAGAAAGTCTACAATGGAACAGACCGGCCGNCTTTGAGCCTACGCAACGCCAATGGTATCGGGACGCAATAGCGGCGAACGGTAAAATCGCAGAAACACTAATGTATCATGATGTAATTTATAATGATATCATGTTTATATATTCGTACTGTATTTTTGATGACGAAGGAAACCGACTGGGCGTTGTCGCTCTTAGGGTAAAGATTGATAATATCAGAAAATACATTGTTAATACCGTTATGGTTCAGGGCGCATACGGAATGCTGATCAGCGGGGATTTGGTTGTTCTTGCCCACCCAAATGAGGCATTTGTCGGTGAAAACGCGCGCAGTTCGGAAATTCCTTTTTCAATTTTTACAAATGAATTAGCTAACAGAATAGAAATTAACGAACGTCCGCTGATAACGTATAAAAACGAACGNGCTCTTGCTTCTTTTCGATTTCTCCCCAACGGCTGGATTATGGGCATTGTAACGCCTAAAGGGCTGTACTATAAAAGCATATCCTATATGGCCATAATCCTCGTTATATTGGGCACTATACTTTCGTCGGTGCTGATCTTCGTTCTGATTCGCGTTGACGCGGCCAGAAATAAATCTGATTTAGAAAACAAGCACAAAACTTCTTTCCTTGCCAACGTGAGCCACGAAATACGGACGCCCATGAACGCCATTATCGGCATGACGGATCTTTTAATTTANGAGCCGCTTAACAAACGGCAGATGAGTTTTGTCAACGATATAAAAATTTCCGCCCACTCGCTTCTTTCCATTATCAACGACATATTGGATATGTCAAAAATCGAGGCGGGCAAATTGGANCTTAACCCTGTTAATTACGATTTTCAGCTGTTTTTGGATAATGTTCATTCCATGTTTACTTATGTAACGAAGAAGAAAGGCCTTGAGTTTAAATATGAAACTGAAGGGAATATGCCCCGTTACCTGTACGGCGATGATATAAGGCTTAAACAGGTATTAACAAATATTTGCGGGAATGCGGTTAAATATACCGAAAAAGGGTATGTAAAATTTAAAGTAACCGCCGCCGATGACAAACTTACGTTTGAGATTAAGGACTCAGGCATTGGGATGCGTAAAGAAGATCTGCCGAAACTGTTTAACACTTTCCAACGGATTGAATCTGAAAAGAACCGCACCATTGTCGGAACGGGTTTGGGACTTTCAATCAGCAAGGCTTTTGTGGAAATGATGGGCGGAAAAATAATTGTCGACAGCGAATATGAACAGGGAAGCGTCTTCATGATCATAATTCCGATTGTATTGGGCAAAAAAGAAGATGTCAAATCAAACAAAGGACTGCTGGATGGACATACCCTGTACGCGCCTGACGCAAATGTTCTGGTTGTAGACGACAATGAATTCAATATAAGGGTCGCTGAAGGACTGCTTGGCTTGTTTAATATTAATGCGCATAAGGCTTATTCCGGCAAGGAAGCCATTGATCTGGTTCAAAAGAACGATTACGACGTTGTATTTATGGATCACATGATGCCTGAAATGGACGGCGTTGTAGCAGCCGGCATAATAAGAAAACTCGGCGGAAAGTATAAAAATCTGCCTATTATAGCTCTGACCGCAAACGCGGTTCAAGGCGCAAAGGAAATGTTTTTATCCAACGGATTTGACGGGTTTATTTCAAAACCCATTGATATTCAGGAAATGTACGGCATCCTTAAAGAATGGCTTCCNGCGGAGAAAGTAGAGATAAAAAAAGAGATAACAGAAGAGAGCGGTGAAAAAGCAAGCAGTGAATTTTTATCCGCGCTGAACAAAATCGACGAAATCAATGTGGAGATTGGTTTGAGCCGTGTTTCTAACATGGAAAATATGTACCGGGAAACACTGGAGTTTTTCAACAAAAAAGTCGTATCGGAATGCGACGACATGTACTCTAAGATGAAACATGGGGATGTAAGCAGNTTTTCAATTTCAGTACACGCTCTGAAATCTGAGCTGGCTACCATAGGAGCGATGAGTTTAGCTGAAACGGCGTTAAGACTGGAAACGGCTTCCAAAGAGAATGATTTTGAATTCTGTGTGCAAAGNTTTCCGTCTTTCAGAGATAAGCTTATAAACCTGCATGAAAATCTGTCAGTTATTTTTCCGGACGNTGTCGAAAAAAAGAGCGATAAAAAGAGCGGAGATACAGCTTATTTAAAAGAAGAAATTAATAAAGCGCTCGCTGCCGCTGATGATTTTGACGGCGACTTGTGTCTTAGTATTATAGATGATTTACTCACCTATGATTTCGGCGAGCAGAACAACACTTTATTGGAAAATACCTCCGTAGCGCTTAAGAATTTTAGTTTTGACATTGTTACAGAACTGTTAAATAAGCTTGCGGACAAAAACCCTGCGTAACTGTAATAGTCAAGATGAAATCTGACACTTGTTGAATACCAACAGGAGCAGAAAGATGACAAACCAGCAAAAA
>WRGH01000113.1 GCA_009787285.1 Brevinematales bacterium | reverse complement strand
CTTCCGCAGGACTTGCGTCAAAAGGTGGAAGAGGGCATGGGCGTACCTGAGGCGTTGGTGCAGGCGGCACAAAGGGAATTGGTTTTCTTTGCCGAATACGGTTTTGATAATTTTCTTGTGTCTATGAAAGCCAGCGGAATTGCCGATACTATAGAAGCGAACAGAATCCTTTCTAAAAGAACGGATGCGCCCCTTCATGTGGGCGTTACGGAGGCAGGTCCTGTTATAGCCGGAATAGCCTCCAATACGGCGGCTCTGCTGCCCCTGCTTGCGNAAGGTATCGGCGACACAATCAGGGTATCGCTTTCCGGCTCTATGGAGGACGAGGTTATTGCAGGCAGGGAAATTTTAAGGGCAGCGTCAGAAATGCCCATGGATATGCCGCCTGAAACAAACGAAAGGTTGAAGCGTAAGGGCGTAAAAATTGTTTCTTGTCCGCGCTGCGGAAGGCATGGTTTTGACACTCATGAGTTTACAAAACGTTTTGCAAACAAACTTTACGCTATGGAAAAAGATATTACTGTNGCAATTATGGGCTGTGAAGTGAACGGCCCGCAGGAAGCGAAACATGCCNATATTGGCATAACAGGGGCGGGAGATAAGGTTTTGATTTTCAAGCACGGTAAGGTAATAAGGACAATTACATCAGGCGAAGCGGAAAAAGCTTTTGAAGAGGAGCTTCAAAAAATATGACGACAAGCAAGAAATACTTAATTTTATTTTTTCTGATTTCTTTCTCAATTCCTCTTTTTGCGCAAAGAGGAGCGCAGCCATGGTGGCTTTCTCTTGAACAGGGAAAGATCAAGTACCGTAACGGGGATTACGGAGCCGCCTTGCTTCTGTTTGAAGACGCGCGGCGGGACAGACGCGCCATGTACGAACAAATGGAACGTGATTATATAAGCCTGCTTTCCNTCAACGAAGTGCGCCGACTGGGGGATTCGCTTGAAAAGGTAGAAAAATATTCCTATGACCGTTACTATACTGCGGCATCCGCCGCGCTTGAAGAACTTTATTACCGCGTCCCAAAGGCAAGTCTTTACAATTCAGCTAAGGCGGCGCTTGACGCTTTAGGAAAATTAAAGGATTTTCCTGAAGCCGAATACTGGATTGGAGAGGTTTACCGCGCGGAAGGCGAGTTGTTGCTGGCGTTGTCTCAGTACCGTAAAGCTAATGAAATGCGGGATATTTTGGAAGATCCCGGTTTTAGCTCTTCGCTGCAGTATAAGATTGCAAGCATTTTAAGGACAAGACAGGAATACAATGAAATGGAAAAGGTGTTACTCTACATTATCAACGATTTAGATACGCTTTGGTCAAATGCAAGAAAGCCGGAAAGCGCCGAACCTGCCCACTCAAACGTCCCTGTTCCGTATGCGCAGGCTTCCGCTTCATTTGCATCGCAGTCCATGACACGTATTCTCGAAAACGAGGGGATTGCCCGTTTTATGGAGTTTTACCGTTACAATAACGGTAAAGTAGAAGAGGCGCACCGGCTTTTAGGTTTTCATTATGCGGCTACAGGCCGCCCGTCCGCACAGCAGCATCTAATGTTTTCTTTCTTGATACAAAATACAACAATTATAGACGAAATCAAGCGCAAGGAGTTTGATTTTACTTTTACAAATCTTCAGGCATTGACTGAATATATAAATAAGAGCGCCTTGCTTTTATCGTATGTTGAAGAAGTTGAGTATTACAAAACTGCCTATTATTTGGGCGCAAGCCTTTACCGTAACGGAAAAACAACAGCAGCGCGTGAGTTCTGGAATTTTCTCTCTTCACAGCCGCAGGCTGGAGAATGGTACAGCCGCGCCTTTATGCAGCTTAGGAATCCGCACCTTGAACCAGTTGTAGAAATGCCGTAAAACTTTTTTAATTGGGGAAAACGAATTTCTCTGTCGGGCAACCCGGATTTGAACCGGGGACCCCAAGTCCCCCAGACTTGTACGCTAAACCAACTGCGCTATTGCCCGGCAGAAAAATTCGCTGTTTGTGTTTGAAACAGTAGCATAAAAAACAGCATATTGTCAATGTAACATGGTTAGCGAACTCTGCTTCCCTTGCCGATTTTTACATTTTAAGCACTGATTTATCGTAATCCTGCGGCGGAGTATAACCTAAAAGCTGAATACAGGTTGCAGCAATTGAACTTATGCCCAATTTTTCATTCAAGCAGCCTTCTTTCGGATCGTTAGTATATTCGCCCTTGTATTCAGGATCGTAAACAATACACGGAACAGGATTAAGACTGTGGCTTGTTTTCGATTTGGGAGTACCGTCGCTCTTTAATGAAACGGCTCCGGTCTTCTTGTCATGCTCGAACATATCGTCGCTGTTGCCGTGGTCGGCTGTTACCAGCATTACCGACCCCGTTTCATCAACTGCCTTTAAAAGCCTTCCAAGCTGAATGTCCATTCCTTCCATAGAGCAGACAACCGCCTGATACACTCCGGTATGCCCGACCATATCGCCGTTAGGATAATTAAGGCGGATAAAATCATACTTGCCGCTGTGAATCGCTTCGATAACCTGATCCGTTATTTCAGCGCATTTCATCCATGGACGCTGTTCAAACGGAATAACATCGCTTTTTATTTCAACATAGTCTTCCAGCTTTTCATCGAATTTTCCTGTGCGGTTTCCGTTGAAGAAGTAGGTAACGTGTCCGTATTTTTGAGTTTCTGATATTGCAAGCGTCCTTACTCCGGTTGCCGCAAGGTATTCGCCCATTGTGCGGTCAATTGACGGAGGGTTAACAAGGTAGCGCTTAGGTACGTGCAAATCGCCGTCGTATTCCATCATACCCGCATAGCACACTTTCGGGCGGCGTACGCGGTCAAACTTTTTAAAATTATCTTCTTCAAAGGCGGCTGTTATTTCAAGAGCGCGGTCGCCCCGGAAGTTAAAGTATATTAAAGAATCTCCGTCTTCTATAGTGCCGATTGGCTTTCCGTTTTCAGTTATAACAAATTCTTTTAAATCCTGATCAATAATGCCCGGTATCTCCTTTCTGTATGTTTCAACCGCTTCCCGCGCCGAAGTAAAACTGCGGGCNTTTCCCATTACGTGAGTTTTCCAGCCGCGTTCTACCATTGACCAGTCCGCTCCGTAGCGGTCCATTGTGATCCACATACGCCCGCCGCCTGAACCGATTTTTGCGTCAAAGTTTNCATCATTAAGTTCTTTAAGAAACGCCTCAAAAGGATCGACATATTCAAGGGCGCTTGTTTCTCCCACGTCCCGTCCGTCAAACAGAACATGAACCCGTACGCGTTTAACGCCGTCTTTTTTCGCCTGTTTAATCATAGCTTTTAGGTGATCCATGTGGCTGTGAACGTTGCCGTCAGAAAAAAGCCCCAGAAAGTGAAGGGTAGGGGCGCGCTCTGCGGCTGCGCCGTTTTTTAAATTGGAAANTACTTCCTTCCATGCGGAGCCTTCAAACATCGCGCCTGTATGTATAGAGTTGGAAACAAGCGCCGCGCCCTGATTAAATACCCTGCCGCAGCCCATAGCGTTATGGCCTACTTCGCTGTTTCCCATATCTTCGTCGGACGGAAGCCCTACGGCGGTTCCGTGCGCTTTTAATTTTGTATGGGGGTTTTTAGCGGTTATGTCATTAAGGTGATACATTTTTGAATCGGCNACAGCGTCTCCTTCCTTGTATTTTCCGTATCCGACTCCGTCCATAATGACCAGAACAACAGGTCCGCGCCTGCCTTTCCATGCGGGATTTTTCTTCAGAGCTTCCATTTTTTTCTCCTTGAAGGAATTATAACAGGAAACAGGGCATTGTTACAATGTGTGGAAAGACCTCAATAAGCCTTTATACTTNATTTTCTCTTAAGATCATTTTCTTTAATAACAAGTCTTCTAAATTTCTTCTTCCGTCTATAGAATAAGTACTTTAATGATACAAAAGAAAGACTGTTTAGTCAAGTTATGTTTTATTAANCATAAACTTCCACACTTGTTGTAATACCNTTTTCTGTGAAAATGCGNCGAAGGGATGTTGCCCGCTGTTCAAGGTAACTTGCGGGAAGCNGCGAGGCTTTTGGGTCTTCAGGCGCTGAACGGGCTTTGCCGTAAAGCTGCACTTTGTTAATAAAACCTTTTCCTTGCGCTGCTATTATCGCAAGCTCTGCCGTTAATCCCTCCAAAGCCTTTTCTTCATCGAGAGGAGGGGCGTTGCCGTCAATTGCGCAGAGCATTGTCTGTAGCGTAACAGGAGCGCGGGAAACAAATTCTTTTATNTTCGCGGTTAGTTCGGAAAACGAAATATTAGCGCGGTTGATTTTCCCNTACCATTCGGGAGTTCCGGCGTCCAGTTTGAGCCATATATCAATGGCAGTTTCACCTGATGCGGCGTCAGCAAGCAGGGAAAAAATTGACGGCTGCAAAAGACCCGCGCCGTTTGTTATAAGTACAAGTTTAGCGGAGGGAGCAAGTTCTTTGCGCAGCCTTGCCGCAAGTTTCAGCGCGTCAGGAAGGGCGGCAGACAGGGAAGGCTCTCCGTTACCTGAAAAGCAGATGTCTTTGATTGGAATATTCTGTTTCAGCACGCTTGCAATTGCAAAGCGAAGTTCTTCTTCCATTTGCCTAAGTGAGAAAACAGAGCTGACAGGAAAGGGGAAAACTTCACAGTACGGGCAGTCAAAGGGACAGCTTTTTTTGTCAGGGAAAAGGTTTATTCCTACAGAAAGACCGTTTGAGCGTCTTGAATGAACCGGGTATACAATTACGCCTTTTTCCCGCCCGCGATGGTTTTCTGCAGAAGCGGTAAAAATCACTCCTTAACGCCGCCGACATTGAGACCGACTACAAAGTAGCGCTGCATAAACGGATAAACAAACAGAATAGGAGCGGCGGCGACTACGGTAATTGCCGCACGTATACTCATAGGGGTTACCATGCTCGATCTTCCTCCCCCTGCGGCGGCAAGACCCATTGCTCCGGCGTCTGCGGCTGACTTGCCGTGAGACTGGCTTGATTGCAGGTATTCCATCAGCTTGTACTGAAGGGTATGCAGCTTCACATTGCCTGAATTGTAAATCATCGTGTCAAACCACGCGTTCCACGACCCTACGGCGACAAAAAGCCCTATTGTGGCAAGGACTGGAAGGCATAAAGGGAAAATAATGCGGATAAATATATAAAAATCCCCGTACCCGTCTATACGCGCCGATTCAATGATACTTTCAGGGATACTGCGCATATACGTTCTCATTACGACAAAATTAAAAGCGTTTACGATTCCAGGTATTATATATACCCAGAATGAATTGACCATGCCAAGACCTTTGATTAAAAAAAATGTTGGAATAAGACCTGCGTTTATATACATGGAAAGTACCAAAATAAGGGTAAAAGGTTTTTGCAGTACAAATTCACGCCGCGAAAGGGCAAAGGCGATCATTGCGGTAAAAAATACACTCGTAACCAGGTTAATTACAGTCCTTGCNACGGTAATAAAAAAAGCATAGGGAATAGCCCCTGTCTGGAAAATTACTTCGTAGTTAAATAAGGAGAATTCCCTGGGCCAAAAATTAATGCCGCCTCGCATCGTGTCCATCGCGTCATTGAATGATATGGCAATTGTATTCCAGAACGGATACAACGTTATAAAGGAAAGGAGAAGCAGGAATAAAGTATTAATAAGGTGGAAAGTAAAGTTTTCTACTTTTGACATTGTTCCGGTTTTCATATCAAACGCTCCTCACCCGCTCTTTTGGCTATCTCATTTGCGATAAATATTAGGGTAATATTTACTATGTTCTTAAACATTCCGGCGGCTGTCGCAAGGGAATAGTTAGAATGGCT
>WRGH01000112.1 GCA_009787285.1 Brevinematales bacterium | reverse complement strand
GGGATGCCGATCCTCGCATAGAGCAGGCGGTAATAGTCGTAAATTTCGGTTACAGTTCCGACTGTGGAGCGGGGATTGCGGTGGGTGGTTTTTTGTTCGATNGAAATTGCCGGAGAAAGNCCTTCGATATAGTCCAAATCGGGNTTGTCCATGCGCCCGAGAAACTGACGAGCGTAAGCGGACAGACTTTCAACATAACGGCGCTGCCCCTCGGCNAAAATAGTGTCAAACGCAAGGGAACTTTTGCCTGAACCGGAAAGCCCTGAAATTACGATAAATTTGTCGCGGGGAAGTTCCACATCAATGTTTTTTAGGTTATGTTCACGCGCTCCCTTGATGATTAATTTGTCCATTGTATGGTAAGAATAGCGGTTTTTTACAGAGTATGGAAGGCGGAAAATACAGGCGATTTTTAATGATTATTTGAAATTAACGGATTTTTCGGGTATATTTTAAAGAAGATGAAAACAATATTCCTTTGTATTCTTGCACTATTATCCGCAGCTTACCTTGTTTCGCTTTTCTTTGAAAGGGGAAAATTTCAGGCTNTCGCCAAAATCTGCCTTATGCCGGTTATTATTGCGGTTTACGTTACAGGAACCGGACAAATCTTTATACCCTTAGTCATTGCCCTGTTATTCGGCTGGCTGGGCGATATACTGCTGTTAAAAATAAAAGAAATTCTGTTTTTCAGGCTTGGACTTGCAAGTTTTCTTTTAGGGCATTTGATTTATATATTTGTAATGCTGTATTTTGCGGGGAAAATAAATGTAACGCTTCTTGTAATCAGCCTGCTTGNTTATGCTGTTGCAGGGGTCTTCATTATTCGATTAATTAAGCCAAGCAAAGAGATGTACTTGCCTGTTTTAATTTACGAAACGGTTATACTGCTCATGGCAGTATCAGCAATTCAGTTTTTTACCGTTTATGGTTCACCTAACGGTCTTCTTGTTCTTTCAGGAAGCGTTTGTTTTATTGTTTCCGATACCCTTCTGGCAATTTATACTTTTCATTCAAAGCCAAAAATTTTCTATTTTTTTGTTATGCTTACCTACATTGCCGCCCAGCTTTGCATTGTTTTGGGATTATCCGCTGTTGCAATATGAGGCATCTGATAAAAACTATATAAGGCTGCCTATTAAGGCTTTAACAGTAATTGACATTTATGCAAAATACACCACAATAATCTATATAATGTTAGAACAAGGCGGTTTATATGAAGAAGTTTATTTGTCTTTTTGCAATGNTCAGTATCGGATACGGTTTATTTGCGTTTGATCGTTCATTGAACGGAAGCTGGGGGCTTACTGAGGGCAAAGAAAAAGAAGAAATTATCCGGTTTAATACAAATGAAATAGTATTAATATGGAACAAATATTTTGCCCTCNGACTATTCAGAAGGAGAGAATACGATCTATGTTTATTCTCTGGTTATACAGTATTACCTGTTATCTTCAAAAAAGATGTTGTTCATTATGTGGGACAATGAAAAACCGGAAAATTCAATGACAATGATTTTAACAAAACTTTGATTTTAATACCGCGCTGTCCGGCGCAGCCGCTTAAGCGGTTGTCGAGGTAATTTCCTCCACTGTGTTTTTAAATTCCTGCTGTTCCGCGTCAGAAAGAACATCAGCGGAATAGAGCGCCTGTTCAAAAAGTTCCCCGCATCGGATAATTCCCCCGCTTAAATACTTGATAGATGAACCGCCGTCATGCGAATTTTCCGGCGCGTCTTTTGCTGAAACAGCCGCAGAAACTGCGAGAATACCGCAGTACTCTCCGGGAGCATAGGACGGTTTCCAGTCTACATGACAGACTTCGCCGCCCCAGATAATCAGACGCGCGAAGAGCGTTACGCTCCGCCGCATATTCTGTTTTTTTGCCTGCGAATACACATTCAGAATTGTTGCAGCTGTACGGCGAATTTCTTCGCCGCGTTTTTTTAACTTACGGCTAGATTTCCCGTTTTTTAAAAAAGCATAAAATGAGGACAAGACAGTCAACATCCCTTTAAACCATTCCGCAATGATGCGCATCAGTCTTTCATGGAACTTTAAATTTCCGGCAGAATGTTTTCTTCGTTCCAATAAAGGAGAAATCATAAACATTACAAAACCAGCCGCCGCAAGAACAATTAAACCGTATTTCAGGACCATTGTGCCGTATTGTATCAGCCATTTCGGGAATAAACCCTGCGCGTTCTCATTCTGAATTTCAAGAAGCGGAGTCAATTCCAAAGTATCAACAGAATCAGGCGCGAAAATTACCGCAGACGGGAAAAACAAACGGTTAAACAGAAAAAAAAGCCATGCGAAAAAAAAGGTGATCGCCGAGAACGGAAGCAGACTTGTATCCGAAGCCGCAAGAATCGCGCAGGTTATACAAAACAGGATGAATATCCCCATGCCGACTGTACGTTTTAGCCTGTCAGCGGCGGAAAGAGCGATCCCTTCTCCGGCATAGTACTGTTCCCAGCGCATGATTTCAAAAAAGCCGCATATATATATTCCGCCGGCCAGAATGCCAATCAGCAGGAGATATAAGGACAGAGACATTGGAGCTTTCAATAATACGCCTGTAAGGGTGAGAATACCTATGAGGACAAGCTGTGTAATATAATTGCGCTTTCTTTTGGTGATTATTTCGTTGGTGTAGTGTAACAGACTTGAGTCTTCGAGCAGCACTTTTTGTAACTGTTCTTCGCGGTATAACTCCGTATAGATTTCAAAATGCCTGCGGGCGCTAAATAGCTGTTTCAGTGAGACAACCGAATACCATGTATAGAGCGCCCCAATAGCGGACAATATATTGGCAATGTCCGGACGGAANCGTTCTTCTATGGGTATCTCGCGGCGGAATACCGAAACCAAAGCATAGAACCCCCCCATAATAATTACAGCGCCGCGGATATCGGCGGCAATAAGGCTGGATTTTACATCCTTCATAAAATCGCAGTACAAAGAAGCGATGACCGCGCTGACACAGGCGCTGATGATTATGGCGGACAGGGGAAGCTGCACCGGAAGAATCGCCTGCGCAAGAAAGANCATCGCGGCAAGCGCCGACAGAGGCATATACATGGCAAGGAGCGTGTAGAGCGGCCCGTTAGAAAGAAACCCTTCAATCAGAACGTTATCCGTATTACGGCGCGCGTTATATAATTTCACGGCCATTCTCCTTCATTTTATAACGCGGGGAATTTCCGGGAACAAGGGAAGGCATAGAGCGGTCGTCAATGATAAGGTACTCAAGAGAAAGATGATATTTCTTTAATGAGTTAAGGTTGATATACGCCTCGTTCCCCAAATCGGGACCGATATATAGAAAGCGGGTTCCATAGGACAGATGTTTACCCTGTTCAAGCATGGCAAGCGCGCTGCCGCGCTCTTTTACCCTGACATTCGCCTTTATCCTCAGCGCCGCCAATCGTTCAAGAATGGGAACAAGAGTAAAAGCGGACGGCGCAATAACGGAGATACCGCCTTCTGCGGAAGAAGTGTAGAAAACAATCCCAAGTTCCTGCCGTTCACGCGCGGTTTTCAAACAGAGAGCGGCGGCGGCTTCAATGGCGCGTTCTATAAAGTCCCCCTGTTTTTTTAAGGGGTATTCATTTTGATCCGCATTAAGAAAAATCATGAGGGGGTATGACGCGGTAGTTTCGTATTCATTAACCATGAAGGAGAATGATTGCGCGCCTGTACGCTTGAATGGCATATCGATATGTCCCATGCGGGCGCTAATCTTCCAGTTGATACGGCGAGGTTCATCTCCCCGATTATACGGACGCAGGGAACGGCAGCGGGTAATATCTTCATACAGGGGATTGCGGCTTATCATATTTCCCAAGGGAATACCGGCGGGATGCTTTAGGTTTATTGAACATAAAACAGGATACACATACAAAAGAGACGTTTCGACGGCTGTTAGTTGAAACGGAAACAGTCCCAGAGGATCAGAGCCGCGCACCACAGCGGGACCGAGTGTAAAAACTCCCCTGCCGGTGCAGTAACCCTGCCAATTCATCATCGTCCACGAACGCCGCCCAAGCGTACAGATAGTTTTTCGGAATTTCAAAACAGACAAACTTCCCGATGCGTCTCCAAGAACCAGCATAAAGGCTGGAAGAAGTCCGCGGTTTTCAATCTTTAATTCTACCTTCACCCATTCAAATCTGAACNCTCTCAGTTCCGAATCCTGCCTGCTTACGCGGATATTCCTGATAAGGTATTCACTGTAAAGCCTTGAGCCGATCAATATGAACAGGAAGAAAAGACAAAAAAACTGAATCAGGGCAAGGGGCGAAAAAAGGTAAATGGGAATCAATATGAAGATTCCCCACTTGAGCATTTCTTCCCTTTGGACTAGCGCCTTATTCCATGAAGATGGACGTTTCATGAGGATGTCCGGTATTCGGGGATAGGAGTCGTATCGAGTATTGATTGAATGATCCGCTCAGACTGTATTCCCCGGACAATAGACTCGGAAGACAGAAGAAGCCGCTGACGGAACACACTCTGCGCCATTTCCTTGACATCTTCAGGGGTAACATAATTTCGGTTTTGCACCGCCGCATAGGCCTGCGCCGAGCGGTACAGGGCGAGGCTTCCGCGCGGGGATATGCCGATACGCAGACGAGGCTCTTTCCGCGTCGCCTCCGTAAGGCTTAGAAGGTAGTCCCTTACCACAGGATCAACATGGATGCGGCTTACTTCATCCTGAAGCGGGGCTATTTCCTCCGCCATGGCCACAGGTTTAATGTCCGTAACAGGGTGGGTAAGACGGCGCTGGTTTTCAAGAATTTGGGATTCAGACTCATGGTCGGGGTAGCCAATACTAAGCGAAAGCAGAAAACGGTCCTTCTGGGCTTCAGGCAGGGGAAACGTTCCTTCAAATTCAACCGGATTTTCCGTAGCCAGTACAAAAAAAGGTTCGGGCAGGGCATGACGTTTTCCGTCAACTGTAATCTGTCCTTCCGCCATTGCCTCTAAAAGAGCTGACTGCGTGCGCGGCGTGGCGCGGTTTATTTCGTCCACAAGCACAAACTGATTCACCAACGGTCCCGGCCTGTAAACAAAACGCCCCCTCCTGTCGTCAAATTCATCGCCCTGCCGCCACACCGGTACGCCNAGTATGTCTGCGGGCAGCAAGTCGGGGGTACACTGGATTCGCGCAAAGCGCAGATTGAGACTTGCGGCAAAAGCCCGCGCTAAAATCGTCTTTCCCGTACCGGGTACGTCTTCCAGCAGTACGTGCCCGCGGGCGAGAAAGGCCGTTATGAGTATATCGACAACGGCGGTTTTGCCTAAAAAAACAGTTTCGATATTTTCCCTGATTCTACGCCCAAATTCAGCGACAGGCTGTAATTCTTTCATGCTTTATTATACATTGGCAGCGGGGAATGTGAAACCGGAACTAATCCTGATTGTACTGCAGCCGGTAAAGCCTTGAGTAAAGCCCGCCTGACGCTATAAGTTCGTCATGGTTTCCTTCTTCTGCAAGGCATCCGCCTGAAAGAACCAAAATACGGTCTGCGTCCCTTATCGTNGAAAGCCTGTGCGCAATAACAAAGGAAGTTCTTCCAGCCAATACCTTTTTCATACCAAGCTGAATCAGACGCTCCGTCTCTGTATCTATGGAGCTTGTCGCCTCGTCAAGAATTACCACACGCGGGTTGTGTGCGATTACCCGCGCAAAGCTGATTAACTGCCGCTGGCCTGTGGAAATATTCGCCGCCCTTTCGGAAAGGAGCGTTTTGTAACCTTCGCTCAGTCCGCAAATAAACTCATGCGCATGGACAGTTTTTGCGGCTTCGATAATTTCTTCCTGCGAAAGCTGCAAGCCAAGGCTGATATTTTCTTCTACAGTGCCTGAAAATAAAGTTACGTCCTGCATAACGGGCATAATCGAGCG
>WRGH01000111.1 GCA_009787285.1 Brevinematales bacterium | reverse complement strand
GCGATAGGAATTAACTGGTACAGATTCAAGCTTCGCGGTTATGTTCAGACAATTTCTTTCCTGCCGATGATTCTGCCGGAAATTATAATAGGCGTTTCACTTTCAATTTTCTTTGCCGGGCTTGGTATTCCGCTCGGGCTTTTTACAATTTACGCGGCTCATACGACATTCAACCTTCCCTTTGTTTTTCTAATGGTAATGGCAAGGCTTGATGAATTTGACTTTTCAATAATTGAAGCCGCCGCAGACCTGGGCGCAAATGAAAAAGAAACTCTCTTTAAAGTAACTCTTCCGATATGCATGCCGGGGATTATTTCCGGTATGTTAACCGCAATAACATTATCTCTTGAGGATTTTGTTATTACATTTTTTGTCGCGGGTCCGGGTTCTTCGACATTGCCGGTTTTTATTTATTCGGCAATTACCCGCAAAGGCGGTATTACTCCGCTTATAAGCGCCCTTTCCGTCGTTATGATATTGGGCACCGTTTTACTTTCTGTCACGCTCAGAAAGTTCCTGAAATATATTGCCGCAAAATAGCGGCTCTATATAAATAAAATTTTATGGAGGAAAAGATGATCGAAACACTTGTAAACCACGCAGTTCCGGGAAGGACTCAAAAGGGACTGCGTTCGGGGATGGCGGTAATATGCCTGTTGAGTCTTGTTATGTCAATATTTACAGGCTGTGAAAAAAAACAGCAGCTGTATATTTACAACTGGACATACTACACACCTGAATCAGTTATTGAAAAATTTGAGAAAGAATTCAATGCAAGGGTAATTTACGACGAGTTTGCGTCAAATGAAGATATGTACGCAAAAATAAAATCCGGCGGCGGCGGTTACGATATTGTTTTTCCGTCAGCAGACTATGTATCAATCATGATTAATCAGAATATGCTGGAGAGAATAGACAAGTCAAAAATACCCAATTTGACAAATATAAGCCCCGCAGTTCTTAAATACGCGGAATATGATCCGAATATGAATTATTCCGTTCCGTATTACTTCGGCGCTGCCGGCGTAGTCGTTAATATAGCAAAGGTCCCCAATTATGAAAGAAGCTGGTCAATCTTCGGCAGGAATGACCTTAACGGCCGTATGACCATGCTTGACGATATGCGTGAAGTTATGGGAGACGCGCTCGCTTTTCTCGGTTATTCGGTAAATACTATAGATCCGTCACAAATAACAGAGGCAAAAAACCTTATCAACAATTCATGGAAACCAAACCTTGTAAAATTTGACGCTGATTCCTTCGGCAAAGGTTACGCGAACGGAGATTTCTGGGTAGTACAAGGTTATCCTGAAGTTGTTTTTGAGGAAATTGCAGATAACGCAAAGCGTATGGCGGAAACGGTTTTCTTCTTCCCGAAGGAAGGAGGCCCTGCTTATATCGACAGCATGTGTATCCTTAAAGGCGCAAAAAACATTGACCTTGCACATAAATTTATCAACTTTATCCACCGTCCTGAAATTTACGCCGAGTTTGCGGATGTTTTCGGGTTTCCGACAACGGCAAATCTTCCGGCGCGCAGATTTAAAAAAGGACCGGCGTGGTATAACGAGGCAGACCTTGCCAATGTTGAACTCAAAGTTGATCTTGGATCCTATTTGGATCTGTACAATGACGCATGGTTTAACTCCATAAGAGTAGGAGATTAGCCATAGATTAAAACTACGACACCCTGCCGAGACCGCAGACTTTCGCACAGGAATGAAAGTTACACGGCAGGGCTCGTTACAGGAGGTAGAGATGAGAAGAAGNAACATCATCTTCCATGCGGTTTTTGCGGCGCTTTTAATNCCCGCATTTTTTTCCTGCGGTTCAAAGCAGAGGCTGTATATTTACAATTGGACGTATTATACGCCGGATTCTGTCATTGAAAAATTTGAAGAAGAATTCAATGTCAGGGTTATTTACGATGAATTTGCATCTAACGAAGATATGTATGCAAAACTAAGGGCAAGCAAGGGCAGATACGCAAGTTACGATGTTGTGTTCCCTTCAAAAGATTATGTTCCGATAATGATCCGGCAGGATATGCTGGAAAAAATCGATAAAACAAAATTGTTTAATCTTGGAAATATTGATCCGGAAGTACTTAAAATAGCAAGTTACGATCCGGAGATGGAATATTCAGTTCCCTATTTTTACGGCGCTGCCGGTATTGTTGTTAATACCGCCAGAGTGCCGAACTACGAAATGAGCTGGTCAATTTTTGCCAGAGAAGACCTAANAGGCCGCATGACAATGTTAGACGACATGCGTGAAGTTATGGGCGGAGCGCTCTCCTATTTGGGTTATTCATCAAATTCCCGCGATCCGCTGCANATTAACGCAGCAAAAGACCTTGTAAACAATTCATGGAAGCCGAATCTTGTTAAATTTGATTCAGAGACTTTCGGCAAAAGCTATGCCAACGGCGAATTTTGGGTAGTACACGCGTTTCCGGAAGCGGTCTACGAAGAAATCACAGATAACCAGCAGCTTTTGGAAAGCACTGTGTTTTTTATCCCGAAAGAAGGCGGACCTTCCTATATTGACAATATGTGCATTCTTAAGGGCGCAAGAAATATTGATCTTGCGCATAAATTTATAGACTTTATNCACCGTCCCGAGATTTATGCCGAATTTACAGATAATTTCGGGCTTCCTGCTACCGTTAATGTTCCGGCGCGTCGGTATAAGACAGGAGTTTCATTATACAAGGCGGAAGAGCTTAAAAATACCGAGCTTGTGGAAGACTTAGGAACTGCATTGGATATTTACAGCAACGCGTGGTTTAATTCGATCAGGGCGGGAGATTAATTTATTAAAGTTGTTNGGAAACTGTGTATCAATGATACGATGTTTCTGAACAACTTGTTTTTACTTACAGCAAAAACGANGAGTTGTCGAACAAGTCAATTATCTGTTATTTGGTTTGTCACCGTACCGCTTGACATTTTTTCTTGACTTTAATTATACTTAAGTAGCTACAGTATTATTAAAGGATGGTAAAAACAGGTGAGGCAAAAGTACCAGTTTGGCGGCAAAATACGGACAGTCAGGGAACAACGCTCTCTTACTCTTAAAGACGTGGCGGAAAAAGCCGGAGTAAGTGAAAGCCTTGTTTCNCAGATTGAACGGAACAGGGTATCCCCCGCAATAGATACTCTTCTTGCCCTTGCGGACGCGCTGGAAATAGATTTTGACTACCTTTTCTCTGACTTAAAAAGGGAACGCCCTGTTAAAATCGTGCGAAAAGACGAACGGCCTGCCTATCAAATTAAACGCGGGATAAGATATGAACATCTTGCGCAGGTAGAAGAACAGGGCGGAATTGAAGCCTACATCATTAATATTGAAGCTGGGGCAAAAACCGGAAATGCAGAATACGGNCATCAGGGCTGGGAATTGGGTATTGTAGAATCAGGTCAAATGGAACTCACTGCCGGTAACAATGTCTACANATGCAGGCAGGGCGATTCCGTCAGTTTCAGGGCTGATACTCCCCACATTCTGTCAAACCCCGGCAAAAAAACCCTNAGGGTATTTTGGGTAATATCGCCGCCCAAGAATATAGTGAACAAAGCAAACCTGTGAATATAATTCACCGGATTGTATTTATTTAGGAGGAATTATGACAGACCAATTACAGGAAATCGGNGCAAGACTTGGAGCTTTGCGGGACATTTTCGACATTTCCGTTGAAAAAATGGCGCAGACAATGAAAATCTCCGTTGACGAATATACCGCTTATGAAAGCGGACAGCGGGATTTTTCGTTCAGCTTTTTACAAAACGCCGCGCAGGTTTTCAGCGTGGATGTTATAGAAATTATTTCAGGNGAATCTCCGAAACTTACCAAATGCGCGCTTGTCAGAAAAGGCGAAGGATACGATATAGAACGGCGCAAAGCCTACGACTATAAGCATCTTGCCTTCACTTTCAGCAATAAAAAGGCTGAACCGTTCCTTGTTACTGTGGAACCTAAGCAAGGCGAAAAGCCGACACTGCACTCGCATGACGGGCAGGAATTTAACTATATGGTTTCAGGCAAAATGGAATTTCACTTTGACAATATAGTCTATGAACTTAACGAAGGCGACAGCATATATTTTGATTCAGGCGTACCGCACGCCATGAAGGCTATTGGCGAGCAGCCGGCAAAGTTTCTTGCTGTGGTAATCAAATAAAGGGGGTTCTACTTATGCTTATATATGAAAAATACACGGGAAAAAACAGAAATGACTTCAAGTCTTATGAAGATCTGGTGAATAACTATAAAATCACCTATAATGACGATTTTAATTTTGCCTATGATGTGCTTGACGAATTGGCAAAAACACAACCGGACGCCCTCTGTATGCTGTGGATTTCCAACGAAGGTGAAGAAAAACGGATAACGTTTTCGGATATGGCGCGGTATTCAAATAAAGCCGCCAATTATTTTAAGTCTCTCGGCATAAAAAAGGGCGATTTTGTAATGCTTGTGCTTAAAAGAAGCTATCTTTTTTGGTACTGCATGATGGCCTTGCATAAAATAGGCGCGATTGCGGTTCAGGCGGCTCATCTTTTGACAAAAGACGATTATATTTACCGCTGTAACTCAGGCGGCATAAAAATGGCGGTCATTACAGGGGATAATAATTGCACGGAGGCTTTTGACGGAGGATTAAGCGAATATGAGACGGTAAAAATTAAAGCGGTAACCAAAGGCAAAAAAGCGGGGAACGGCTGGCTTGATTTTGAAGCGGGACTGGAAGCCGCCTCCGATGTTTGGCAGCGTCCTGCCGGAGCGGAAGCTACCTGCGCGTTGGATATAATGATCATGTCTTTTTCATCCGGCACTACCGGTTATCCTAAAATGGTAGCGCATGATTACACTTACCCGCTTGGCCATCTTATGACCGGAGTTTTTTGGCACAGAGTGGAAAAGGGCGGGCTGCACTTTACAATTTCCGATACCGGATGGCTTAAATCGCTGTGGGGCAAAATGTACGGGCAATGGCTCGGAGAATGCGCCATCCTTACTTATGATTTTGAAAAATTTAACCCTAAGGATATATTAAAAGTTATCGANAAATATCACGTAACGAGTTTCTGCGCGCCGCCTACNATGTACCGTTTTATCATGAACGAGGACGTGCCGTCTTACGACCTTTCCAGCCTTAAACACTGCACCGCAGCGGGCGAGGCGTTAAGCCAGGATTTATTCAAAAAATGGGAGAGGTTGACCGGGCTTAATATTTACGAAGGTTTCGGGCAGACAGAAACAACAATCTGCTGCGGAACGCTGTACCCCTTCACGGAACCGCACGCCAGCTCAATGGGTATGCAAATTCCGGGGTATGACATTGAGCTTCTTGACGCGGAAGGCAGTAAAGTACCCACAGGCGCGACAGGCGAAATCTGCATGAAGGCGGAACATCCGAAGCCGGGAACCAGCCGCCGTCCGGTCGGCCTGTTTATGGGTTACTACAAAAATGAAGAAGCTACAAACAATTCATGGCACGGCGGATATTTTCACACAGGAGATCTTGCCTATTACGATGAACAAGGCTATTTGTGGTATGTTGGGCGTAATGACGACGTTATAAAATCGTCAGGCTACCGGATAGGTCCGTTCGANGTAGAAAGCGTNCTGTTAAAACATCCCGCCGTCGCCGAAACGGCGGTAACAGGCATACCTGACCCCATACGCGGCTTCAATGTCAAGGCGACAATCGTACTTGCCAAAAATTACCAAGCCTCAGACTCTCTTGTAAAAGAACTGCAGGANTTTGTTAAAAAGAGTACGGCTCCGTATAAATACCCCCGCGTTATTGAGTTTGTGAGCGAACTACCCAAAACCATAAACGGGAAAATTCGCCGCGCGGAAATACGCAATCGGGATATGGGCAAACCGGCAACAGAGAGCGATATTTAGAATCATCACCGTGAAAGAAGCGGTTGAATGTATCAAGGACGGCGATTGTAATAAAGACAAATTTC
>WRGH01000110.1 GCA_009787285.1 Brevinematales bacterium | reverse complement strand
AGACTTGTTCGACAACTTGGTTAGTTGTCTCACAAGTCTTGCATTTTTTCGGGCTAAAGTAAACTTTAGCCCTGCAAAAATGCTTTTTTATATGGAAGTTGCTCAGAAACTGAAGTTTCCGAACAACTCTATTTATATATGCCTATCATTTTACACGATAAAAAATTTCATCCCACCGGCGCTGAATAGCGGTTACTGTTTCTTCAGCAGTACGGCTGCTTCTGAAAAACCTCTGCAGTTCTTCAAGAAAAGCATTTTCGTATTCTTCGGCGGACGGTTTTCCGGAAAAGCCCTGAACAATAACCGAAGATTCAAAAATATCCTGCGACTTGGAATAAAACGGATCGTTTCTTACATAGCCTCCGGGAATAATATCGGAAACAGCGCCGGGAACTGCTTTCAGCACCTCACAAAAAAGCTGGCTTTGTTCTTCAAGAAATACAAGAAAATCCCATGCTTCATCAGGNTANTCACAATTTACATTAATACCTGCATATATACTTGAAATGCCTATATTGTATTTACCGGCAGAACCGGAACCGGGAATATTTGTTACTCCGAANGATTTATCTCCCATCCTTTCCCTTAGAAACGGAATAGCTCCNGTAGAGGCAATCATCATCGCGATATTTCCGNTGGTAAAGTCTTCCAGCCGCTGTTCTCCTGTAGTTTCAAAAATCCTGTATGCAAGCACCCTGTCATTGTATAATTTGCCAAAAAAACTAATATCACCCGACATAGTTCTTGTGTTTAATACCGGTCTGTTTCCTTCACGCCAAAAATCTCCGCCGGAAGCCCATATCCAGGAAAAAATATCGCGCTGGACGGCATTTTTATCTTTTAAACTTAGGCTGATTGCCGCGCCTGCCGTATTGGCAAGCTGCGCTTCATTGCTGTTTGATACGGTTCTTGCATAATTTAAAAACTCATCCCTTGTTTTGGGCGGGCGGTCAAAACCGGCGGCTGTCAGGATATCAATATTATAAAAAAGCAGATTCATAAATGAAACCAGCGGTATTGCCAACTGCTCTTTATTTTTTAAGTATGAACTAAGTTTTGCCAATATACCTTCATCAATTAAAGCGCTGTAGTTTCCTTCATCAAAAATAAGAATATCGGGAACAATTTCTTTTTCTTCCGGCAGCTTCAAAAGCCGTATCTTAAGGTTGGATTTCCCCTTCATAAACTCCTGCAGCATGGTTTCTGTAATTTCCTGTCCAAACAGTTCTTCAAACTTCGGTGAAAGCAGCAAAATTTTTTGTTTTTTCTCTATGTTCAAATTAATAAACTGCTTAATGATAAAAGGGCTGACTGTCAAAATAAGGAGGGAAATAATAAGAAATAAATCTATTCGCAGAGAATTATATATCGACTTTTTGCCGTTTATGCTGTAAATATTTATTATGTTTCCTTTTTCAAAAAGGCTCATTTATGCGTTCTCCAATAAAATCTCAGGTACTATCTCCCGCCGGCACAGGGATACAGGAATCGCCCCTGAATACAAGTTAATCGCAGATTTTAACAAACCGAATAAGTCCCTTTTTGAAATTAAATCAGAATCTTCCCATAATGCCTACCTGTCAAACGGTTCGCTTGCGCTTGAGTTAAAAAAAACAAACTGTATCGTATGGACAGAAATCCCCCATATCGAATTTAGCAACCATGTAATAGAAGCAAAAATACGCCTGGACAGCATAGGCGGTTATTCATCTACAGGAATTATTTTTCATATTACGGAAGACTCCTATTATTTGGCGCTAGTGTCAAGCAAGGGATATTTTCGCATTGACGCTGTAAAGGACAATGCTCCGAAAGCATTAATTGCATGGACTGAAATATCCGGTTTTGACGGAACAAATATTCATTTAAAAATTATTTCCTACGATACTTCTTTAATTTTTATTGTCAACGACAGGTGGGTTGGAGAAGCCATTGACGATTCCGTCAGCGTCGGCCATTTAGGCTTTGTTCTTGCTTCTTACGAAGCCGGAAGCAATCAGGCGGAAGCAAAAATTGTATGTAAAACATGGCTTGATTATTTTTCCGCAGATACGCGGAGCAAAACTCTGGAAGAACAATACAAGTACTGGACAACTGATTTAAATATCAACGCAGTAGGCAGGTTAAGGCTTGCGGAAACATTCGCTGTTATGGGTAAATTTTCAAAAGCGCTGGAGCAGATTAAAAAAACATGGAAATGCAGGGATGAAGCTGTCAGGGCAGTTTCTACTTCCGCTTCAGAAGTCAGAACCAAAAAAGAGCTTATCCTTGCGGCGCGAATGTCATTCAATCTCGGAAATTACAATGAAGCGGAAGAGTATATTGATTCTATTCTTGAACAATGGCCGCAATCAGCCGAAGGCAAAACAGCGTATGCGGAAAAAATAAAAGTACTGAACGAGCTGAATAAATTCAAGGAATTAAAAGAATTTGCATTAAGTCATTCAAAAGTCATCGGCAAAAATATTAACTATTACACAATGCTGGCGCGCTGTTACTGGGAACTTAAGGAATATGATAATTCCGCCAAAACATGGAATAAAGCTTTCCGCATGAACAGTAAAAACGGAGTTTATGCGGTTAATGCGGCAAATGCGCTTGAACTAAGCGGCAAAAAAGAAGAAGCTCTTGCCCTTTTTATTGAAGCGGCGAAAATTTTTCTTGCGCAGAATAATCAGGCGGAACTTGCGGTGATTATGCCGAAGTTATCCGCTCTCGGCGGAAAAAATTGGGAAGCCCGCGTTCTTGCAGGCAAATGGGCATTCAGTATCGAAGATTACAGCAATTGCATAACGGAACTTGCCGCTGCTGAAAAATTAAGGCTTGCAGTTAAGCCAAAACCGGCGGCGGATCCCGCTCTTTTTTATCTATGGGGACTGTCCGAAAAAGTCAACGGAAAAAATAAAACGGCAGTCAGCCTGCTGGAAAAAGCCGTTAAACTCGCTCCTGACTACGGACTTTTCCGTTTTAAGCTGGCGGAGCTAAAATTAACATCCGGAATTAAAAACTTTGACATTGTTAGTGAGCTGAAACTTGCGCTGAAATCCGTTGACGATAGTCTTATAAAGGAAATGGCAAACCATGCCGGAAATTTACTGTTAAGCGCAGGCGATGCAAAAAATGCAAAATTTTTCTTTGCTAAAGCAAATCAGGCAGTCGGCGCAAAAAATAACGGTAAAAAGAAAAAAACATGACGGAAATTGACTGGCCTGCCTTTCTGGAGAACGGACTTCCCCTTGAACAAAAAAAAACATCTTTAACTGTCGGCGTTTTTGACGGAGTACACCGAGGACATCAGGCGCTGATCGCAAATATCGTTTCATATAACGCTGAATATGTTCCGGTAGTTGTTACATTTCGCGAGCCAAAAATTAAAGACAGCATTCAATCTTTCCGGCAGAAGGCTGAAATGCTGGAAAGTTTGGGCGTAAAAATACTGGTGGTTATTGATTTTACCGAATCATTCAAGCAAATTAAAGGGATAGAGTTTCTAGAAATACTGCTCAAGCACGGTAATCTCGGTTTTTTTACGGTTGGCGGCAGTTTCCGCTGCGGTTATCAACTGGACACAAGCGCGCAGGAAATAAAAACTTTTTTCACTTCGCATAACGTTCCGGTAACAATTTTTCCTGAAGTTATGGAGGGTTCTCTTCCTGTCAGTTCAAGCCGTATACGTTCTGCGATTAACTCAGGCGATCTCCGTCTTGCAGAGGTTATGCTTGGCCGTCCCTTTTCCCTCGAAATACATACTTGCTGAAATAACAAAAAACAATTTAAAATGAACACAGGTTTACAGTAAAGGAGTTAAATAATGGACAAAGAAATTGAAGCTTATTTAAAAGATCAGGCAAAAGAAATCCGTAAAATGACAATTGAAGAAATCGCAACGTTGGGAACGGGTCATATCGGAGGAGCTATGTCCATTGCGGATCTTCTGGCTCTTCTTTATTTTCACCGCATGAAAGTTGATCCGCAAAAACCGCGCTGGGAAGAACGCGATCAGCTTATAGTATCCAAAGGCCACGCCGGACCTGCCGTTTACGCGGCTCTCGCCCTTAAGGGATTTTTTCCTAAAGATTGGCTTTCTACCTTGAACAAGGGCGGAACCAGCCTGCCAAGCCACTGCGACAGGAACAAGACTCCGGGTATTGACATGACAACAGGCTCGCTTGGACAAGGTTTTTCCGCCGCTATCGGAATTGCGCTTGGTTTGAAAATGGATAAAAGAAATTCGACAGTATATACAATCATCGGCGACGGNGAATCAAACGAAGGTCAGGTTTGGGAAGGAGCGCTTTTTGCCGGCTATCGAAAACTTTCCAATTTGGTTGCCTTTACCGATTACAACAAACAGCAGCTTGACGGCTTTACAAAGGATATTCTTGATCTTGGCGATCTTGCGGCAAAGTGGGCGGCTTTTGACTGGTTTACGCAGGAAGTTGACGGTCATGACATCGCAGCTCTTGACGCCGCCATTGAAAAAGCGCTGGCGCAAAAAGATAAACCTTCAATGATAGTTATGCACACAATAAAGGGAAAGGGATGTAATTTTGCGGAAGGCGTAGAGAAGAATCACAGCATGGCCTTTGATATGGAAAAGGCAAAAGAAGCCATTGCGGCATTGGGTTAAAGGAGTAAATCATGGCTGAACAAACAAAAGAAATGCGCGCCGCGTATGTAGATACGCTTATGGCGTTAGCTGAAAATAATAAAAATATTGTCGTACTGGAAGCGGATTTGATGAGCTGTACAAATACGGGTGTTTTTAAAAAAGCGTATCCCGACAGGTTTTTCAATGTCGGTATTGCTGAGGCAAATATGGTCGGCATAGCTTCAGGGCTTTCCACTCTGGGCAAAATACCGTTTGCGTCAAGTTTCGGCTGTTTTTCATCAAGGCGGGTATTCGATCAATTTTTCCTTTCCGCCAATTATGCGAAACTTAACGTAAAACTTACCGGAACCGACCCCGGCGTAACTGCCGCTTTTAACGGCGGAACCCATATGCCCTTTGAAGACCTCGCCNTGATGAGAGTAGTTCCCGGTCTTACAATTGTTGAACCGTCGGATCCTGTTTCCTGCGCCGCTTTCGTCCGCCTTATGGCCGAAGATTACGGCTGCCATTATCTGCGTATTCCGCGCAAACCTGTTCCGTATCTTTATCAGGAAAACGAGACTTTTAAATTCGGCAAAGCAAGGCTTTTAAAAGAAGGAAAAGACCTGTGTTTNGCCGCGCTCGGCAGCCTCATGGTCAANCAGTCTTTAAAAGCCTGTGAAAGCCTTGCCGAATCAGGCATCAGCGCAGGCGTTCTTGACGTGCTTACACTAAAGCCCATAGACTGTAACGCTATTCTGGAGCAAGCCGGAAAGGTGCGCGCTATTATCAGCGCGGAGAATGCCCAAATCGCAGGCGGTCTCGGCGGCGCAGTTGCGGAAATTCTCGCCGAGAACGGATGCCGCTGCAAATTTGCTCGTATTGGTATCCGCGACGAGTTTGGCGAAGTGGGAACGCAGGACTACCTGACAAATCGCTTCGGACTTGACGTTGGAAGTCTTGTGAAAAAAGCGCAGGAACTGCTGAAATAATCTGCAAACCGAAAGCTCAAAACCGGAAGAATATATTATTTATTTTTCTTAGCGGCGCTTTCATTTCCTGTTTTCCCGCAATTTGTACGGGAGCCGTCTTTTCTGTGGTACTCCTGACAGGCCTTACAATCCCCATGACGATTACAGGGATACGAGCATTTACACGCATTGTTCTTTTCAGACATATTCACTCCATAACATACAGCGGCCGACGGGAACAACAAACCGCGCCCTTACAAAGGGTGTGGATGAGTAAATTCCAAACGTTCCGGCGCCGAATAGATCCTCCACGATGAACAATTGAGGCGGGATTTACCCCGCCGTCTGCGCCGCGGTCATAGGGAGGTATGCAGCATAGGCGCAGTCTGTGGCAGATAGCCACAAGCGGCCGACGGGAGTCGAACCCGCGTCACGAGCTTGGGAAGCTAGGGTAATGCCGTTAT
>WRGH01000109.1 GCA_009787285.1 Brevinematales bacterium | reverse complement strand
TATGAAAAAAGTAATTATTATTAAGTCATAACAAATCCGATAAGCTCTAAATTCAATTAACAAATTTTTCAATTAACGAGTATGTTTTTCCCTGTCTATTGATTTACATACTCAGCGCCGCGCTTTTTCAATACGTTGAGAGAAGACAAGTCAAGATACAAATATTGCATATCGTCTTCTTCATAGGTTTTTAGTGTGCCTACAGCTTCAACCCATGAATCAACGGCNGGATACGCCTTTGCTTTTTCATTTATCCATGCCACTTCAAACCCGGCATTTGCGTCGAAGCCGCAGCATCCGGGTCCGTACCGTATTACAAAAAAATATGACTTGTCATAANCATCGTCCTGTTTGAAAAGTCCTTCAAGTTTAATGGTTTTTCCNAGATAATCTTCGGTGTTCAGGTAGACATCATTAGTCTGGGCAATAAACATTTTTTCCTTTATTTCAACTACTTCTTTATTTGACGGCAGGGACGCAAAGCGGGCATCTTCTTCGGCGACTCCGTATTCTTTGCCTTTCAGCGACGCCTGCACGACCTGTGAAAAGNCGAGCGTTTCATATTTACCCGAAGCGGCGTTAAATTTTTCCAAATTTTTCTTTGTCCTGATATAGTTAACGGTAAGAAACGGGACAGTTACCGCCAGTATAACTGCGGCGATAATAAGGCAATTTCTTGCGGATTTATTTTCACGCATGATTTTCCCTCCTGTACTTGTTTATTATAGCCGAATTGCGCATAGTTTCAATAAGCCAAAACAACGCAAATACAATTATATTAACGAGCACAACGCTCGCGCCGGTGGGCGTTGCGTATATATAAGAAATAACAATCCCTGTAAAAAAGCACAGTATCGAAATAAGAGCGGAACAAACTGTAACGCTTCTGAATTTTTTGAACAGGCGCATTGAGCTGAGCGCGGGGAAAATGATCAGGCTCGAAATCAGCATTGCTCCCATTATGCGCATTCCAAGCACGATGGTAAGTGCGGTTAAAAAAGCGATGAGCATATTGTACAAACCGGTATTCATTCCCGTCGCTTTGGCAAAAGTTTCGTCAAATGTTACGGCGAACAAGTTATGGTAAAACAGTATAAATAGGACAAGCACAATAATTGAGAGGGCAATGCTTAAGTACACATCGATTTTGTTCATGACAAGTATGCTGCCGAAAAGGTAATTGCACACATCGGTATTCATTCCCGTTGTCTGCGATATGATAATGACACCTACGGCAAGAGCGCCTGTGGAAATAAGGGCAACCGCAGCGTCCCCTTTGATTTTACTGTTTTCGCTCATGCGCAGCAGCAGAAAAGCGGCGGCTATTACAACCGGAATTGCCACGCTTAAGGGAGTTGTGTGCAGCGCGGTGGCAAGGGCGAGGGAGCCAAAGCCGACATGGGAAAGACCGTCTCCTATCATTGAGTAGCGTTTCAGGACAAGGCTTACACCTAAAAGCGCGGCGCAAATTGAAACCAGAGCGCCTACAGTGAAAGCCCTGACAAGGAATTGGTAACTAAACATTTCAGGAATTATTTCAAACATTATCGTCTCCTTGTTCTTTTTTTACAAAAAAACTTTTCCCTATTTCCGAGCGCAGNTAGTCTTCAAGACTGCCGAAAAAAAGCTGGCGCTTGTACAGNTGCAGGACTTTTTTCGCGCATCCGGCCGCTTCCGTGTCATGGGATGCCATGATTATTGTCATACCTGTTTCGCGGTTAATTTGAGCGAGCAGCCGGTACAGTTCTGCGCTTATCAGCGGGTCAAGCCCCGCGAATGGTTCGTCTAACACGAGCAGTTTTTCTGCGGCGCACAGGGAACGCGCCAGTAAAACGCGCCGCTGTTGACCGCCTGAGAGTTCCCGGAAACAACGGTCTTTCAGTTCCGCAATGCCCAGCAGCTGCAGATTNTCTTCCGTCTTTCTTTTTTCTGCTGCGCGGTAAAATGGCAGAAGCCCTTTTTTTCTCAAGTTCCCCGACAGCACAATTTCATACACTCCGGCCGGAAAATCCTGTTTTGCGGCGGTTTGCTGGGACAGATAACCGGTCTGGTACGGCGCAAATTCCGGGCTGAAATTTATTGTTCCTTCCATCGGCGGTATNAGCCGCAGCAGACCTTTAATCAGNGTAGATTTACCGGAACCATTTTCCCCGGCAATCAGGAGAAAATCTCCGGACTGTACGGAAAAGTTCAAGCCGGAGACAGCAATATGTCCGTCATAGCCAAAAGAAAGGTTTTGACAGTTCGCTTGCATCATTAGCGTAGTGCCTCCCGTAGATTTTCGACATTTAGGCGCATAAAATCAAGATAACCGAGTCCGGCTTCAAAATCACGTTTAGAAATATTATGACAAGCGTGAAGCAGCAGTTTTTTTGCGCCGGTTTCGCCGCTTATAGTATCTGCCATCCGCTCGTTGGAAAGCTCTATGTGAAATATAACGGGGATTTTCTCAGCCTTGATTTTATTTATGAGAAATGCGACGGTAGCAACGCTCGGCTCTGTTTCTGTGGAACAGCCGGGAAAGGCGGCATAGTATGTCAGCCCGTAAGCATCGGTGAAATAACGGAAGGGGAAACGATCGCCGAAAACAATGATTTTTCGTTTTGCTCTATCTGCCACTGCTTGAAACTGTTTGTCTAATTCGTCGAGTTGATTTGTGTAAGTCTGCGCGTTCTGGCGGAAAAACGCCTCATTTGCGCTGTCAACTTCGCATAACGCATCGGTTATTGCATTGACAATCAAAATTGCGTTTTGTGGAGAAGTCCAAACATGTTCGTCATACACTGTTTCCTCTCCTTCGTCTTCTTCCTCCATGCCCTCTACAATTTCTTCTTCTACAGCGTCAACTGTGCCGATCATGCGGATAATTCTCATTCCTGAGGTGTCCATGGATTTGAGAATACGCTCAACCCAGAAATCGCTTTCTCCGCCCGTATAGACAAAAACAGCGCTGCTTTGAATGGTGATCATATCTCTCGGCGAAGGCTCAAAGGAATGGCTTTCCGCTCCGGGCGGAAGCAGCATGGACAAGTTTACCCTGTCTTCGGCAATTTGCCGGACAAAATCGTATGGCGGAAAATTCGTTACGGTTACGTTGATTTTGCCGTTTGCGTTGCGTATAACGGTCTTTTTGTTTTGTTTACAGCCGCCTCCGTAAAGGAGCGCGGCAAGCGTTATCAGTATAAAGATAATTCTTTTCAAAATATACTCCTTGAAAATGTTTGATTTTAGAGAAATTAAGTTTTTGGAGTATTTTCAGGAGTTGAAACGGACTTTAAGCGCAACCGGAGAAAGTAANGGGATAAAATAAGCGTGATTTGTATGGATTTGAGCTGAGGATACCAAACAGACTGCAAAAAACAAACCAATTAACGCCAGTTTTAGGTTTTTAAGGAAACATTTTGCCGCTTTAATTTGCAGACAGATAGGGCAGTCTTCTCCTGTACAGTCATGATCATGTTCGGAAGCGGTAAGGGTTTCAGTAAAAACGACTGAAAAGGCGATGCAGACCGCCGGAATGAGAAGCAGGGATTTTCTGTTTGGGTACAGTTCCATTACCGTTAATTATATCTATAGTCATGGTTTTTCCGCAAGCGGCTTGATTCTTGCTTTACGGGTGGTTTCATACTATCATGTTATAGTAGACATTAGCATAAGATAACCGGCAAGGAGGCCTGATTATAAGTATGCATGAATCAGTGGAAATGTATTTGGAAACAATTCATGTTCTGGGTCTGAAAGGGAACCGTGTCAGATCGATTGATATTGTCAATGAACTTGAATACTCCAAGCCAAGCGTAAGCGTTGCTATGAAAAATCTGCGTACGAAAGGGTACATTGTAATAGACAAGGANGGCTATATAACGCTNACTGCCAAGGGGCGGAAGATAGCGGAAACGATGTATGAACGGCATGTTGCTATTTCAGACTGGCTTATTTTTTTAGGCGTAGACAAAAAAACAGCGGTACACGATGCCTGTAAAATGGAACACGCTATGAGTTCAAAAAGTTTTACAGCTATAAAAAAGCACATAGAGGACCGGAAACGTATTGGAGAATCACAATGAAATGTATGAGGTTATTAATTAACTATTTTCAAAAAGGAAGCGGTATCAAAACCGCCGCAATGCTTTTACTTATGACAGTTTTTATAGCTGTGATGCTGCCTGCGGATTCCGGCGCTGAGATTTCAGTAATATTCACGCACGATATGCATTCTCATTTTGACGCTGAACGCTACATGGAGAACGGCAGAATTTCGCAGCGGGGCGGTTTTGCGTACGTGAAATCCGCTGTAGATAATATCAAAGCCCGTTATCCGGATTCCTTTCTTCTGGACGCCGGTGATTTTGCAATGGGTACGCCTTATCAGACCATTTATTCCGCCGAAGCGGCTGAATTGCGCATAATGGGGCTTATGGGCTTTGATGCAACTACGCTTGGCAACCACGAATTTGACTACCGTACCCAGGGGCTTACGGATATGCTTAATGCGGCAATGGCGAGCGGAGACCGCCTTCCCCCTCTTGTCTGCGCTAACATAGACTGGGACAGAACACTGGCGGATCAAAACCGCGCGGGAAATGCCAGGCGCTTAGAGAGGCTTTAAAGCGGTATGGCGCTGCTGATTATATAATGATAGAGAAGGGCGGCGTCAAAGCGGCGGTATTCGGCATTTTGGGTACGCAGGCAGACAGTTATGCGCCATTAAGCGGATTATATTTTAAAAACTACATTGAAGCGGCGAAGGAAATAACTGAAAAAATAAAAGCCGAGACCGCCGCAGACATTATAATATGCCTGTCCCACAGCGGAACTGACGACAATCCAAAAAGGTCAGAAGATGAACTGCTGGCGGCGGCTGTACCGAATATTGACGTGATAATCAGCGGTCATACGCATACGACTCTCAATGCGCCTATTGTTATAGGGAATACGGTGATTGTCTCCTGCGGCGAGCATGCGTACAAAATAGGCCATCTTAAACTTGTCCGAAGCGAGAACCGCTATAAAGTATCGGGATATGAGCTGATACCTATTAACGGTGATTTGCAAAAAGACGCTGTCATAGAGGCTGCCATATTGAAATTCCGCGAAATGGTGGATACCCGTTATTTCTCCCGCTTTGGTTACAGCTTCGATCAAAAACTGGCATGTTCAAATTTTGCCTTTACGCCGATAGAACATTTCGGCAAAATACAGGGTGAAGATACGCTTGGTAATCTTATATCTGACTCGTACATAGCCGCGGTTAAAAAGGCCGAAGGCAGCAGCTACCGTAAGGTGGATGTGGCGGTTGTACCGCAAGGCGTTGTCAGAGGTTCGTTTACTGAAGGCGTAATCACTGCGGCGGACGCATTTAATGTGAGCAGTTTGGGGATTGGACCTGACAGGATTCCCGGGTATCCGCTTGTCAGCATATATTTGACAGGCAAAGAACTAAAAACCGCGGCGGAAATAGACGCTTCCGTTTCCACGCTTATGCTGGAAGCGAGGCTTTATATGTCCGGTCTCTCATATACATATAATCCCAACAGACTTCTGCTCAACAGAATTACAAAAGTCCGTCTTATGTCTCTTGACGGCACTATGTCCGAGTTGGGCGATAAAGAACTGTACCGCGTAATCGGCGGACTGTATTCATGCCAGATGCTGGGCGCGGTTGAAGCGCAGTCGTTCGGACTTCTGAAAGTTACCCCCAAGGATAAAAACGGTGATCCCATTACGGACTTTGAAAAACATATTGTTTATGACGGCGATGCCGAGTTAAAAGAGTGGGTTGCGCTGGCAAGCTACCTTGAGTCGTTTGAAAAAATCGGCGGCATTTCCGTAATACCTGAATATTACAACAAACTGCACGGACGCAAGGTGGAAGAGACCAGCCGTTCTCCCGCCGCGCTCTTAAAGAATCCCAACAAAATCTTTTTCATACTGCTAGGCGCGCTTATGCTGATACTGGCGGTAATTACTGTTCCTACAGTTCTTATTATCCGCAAAGTGCGGAGGGAAAAGAGTTAGGCGAAATAAAATATGCAGATTACAATGATAAGTGTGTTAAAAAACGTTTTAATTATA
>WRGH01000108.1 GCA_009787285.1 Brevinematales bacterium | reverse complement strand
ACATTTCACTGTTGGTTGCCGCAAGCTGTCTTATATTTCCGCCGGGTGTAGAAAGAGTCCAGTCGCCTCTGGCTGGGTTATTAGGATACTGTCCGTTGTACNTGTACAAAGTTGTCCCTGATCCGACGTATATATTAGTNTTAAACTTAACAAAATTTGTAGGGGAACCTTTTATAAGGGGTTCAAGCTGTTTTTCCTCCTGAGAAATAGTATAAAAAATAGGATCCCTGCAAGAACCCAGTGTTAAAATAAAAAAAGCGAAGAATATTATTTTTANTATCTGTTTTTTCATGTTTATCCGTATATTTTAAAAATGATACCGTGCGCAAAGCGTAAGGTCGATCATATTTCCATGTACATTTTCTCTTTTTTTGCGGGTCCATTCGGGAAACCAGAACCAGTTGGCATTAAGACCGAATGACCATGAATTAGTAAACCTGTAAAAAGCCGCTCCGCCGCCCTTCAAGAAAGGACCAAAATAACCCATACCAAGATACCGGTGCCATGATACTCCCAGTGTTACGGAAAGAGGAAATTCAAACTTCCTGTAATAAAATTGGTATCCGCCCTTGACTCCTACAGTAATTATAAATAACGTATTGTTTCCCAATGTGGGAAGGAACATGCCGCCGACTTCACCGCCGATAAGTACATTGGGATTAAAGTAATATTGATATGAAAGCGATCCTGTTCCTCCGACAGGAGGACTGAATTTATGATTAATCTTNTGNCCGTTATTCATAAAAAGCGTNGGGAATACAGTCCCAAGTGAAATTATAAAAGTCTGATCCCCTCTGGAATAAANATCGGTGTAATAATAATCCCATTCAGGATCGTCATTTTCCTGGGCGGCAAGCAGAAATGGTAAAATAGTCAGCAGAAAAAGTAAAATAACCCCTGCTTTCCGCATAATTTCTCCTTAAAAAATACCTTCTTTCATTCAAGGTATCTTATTTAACATGATAATTCAACAACAAATATAGGTCTACAGGGGTTACTATTCCTCTTTACCCCTAGTCATAGCCAAATAATCCATTAAAATAGGATATTTTGTCAGTAATTCTCCGTAACGTTCCAATTCTCCGAAACGAAGCTGGGTTTCTATATGGTTTTCCGCCCTTTTGGCAAAACCTGCAGTAACATACTCACGCTGCATGGCAAGAAATTCTTCATATAAAAGACGTATCTGTCTGTAAAGTACAAAATCCGGAAATACGGCGGAAGTTATTACAAATGAAAAATCACGAATTTCCGGGAACCGGCTCTTTATTTCCTGCTCTATTTGCATATCATGGTTTCCGGACAGGATTTTTTCAAGCCGCGCAATGTCCGTATCAACGGAAGTAAGNGTCCGCAGAATGATAATTTTCATATTTCTGGCTATATCCTGTAAATACGCATCCAGTCCTTCCTGATCTGTAATGTTATTCATGGAAACAATGGAGATTAATNTATCAGGGTCAATGCTGAACGAAGCTTCTCCGCTGAGATTCCATGAAAACTCTTTTTCGGTAAGACCGGCAAATTCGGCATAACTGTTTCCCGAAGGCAGAGAATTATTAAAATCTATCGTAAATTTTACAGGTTCAAGCTTGAAAACGGTGATTTGTACATTTGTGGGTATTAGTTTATACCATACCCAGCGGAATTCACCTGACTGTACAACCTGCTGGTCTACGCCGTGAGTTTTTGAATTGATAATACCGTAAGAGCCGGGAGGAACTGAAAACTGTACCCAGCCAATGAAAAATCCCACAACGCCCAGAATAGCTAAAATAAAAAAGGTGATTATAAATTTTTTCATACTATATTATATTAATATATATGAAACTTCCTGACAAGATAATCATTAAAATTCACAAATTTATTACAAGTATGGTTTATTTGAGTTTTTTAGTTTCATTATCGAGTTTTATTCTTTATTCTCAAGATATAAATTACAGCGACAAAGTTCTGTTTTTCTTATTGACTGTCATGGGGTATTCTTCGTTTGTTTTGTGTATTTGTTCATTGTATAAACTAGTGATCGGTATTTTCCATTTTTTTCGCCGTCCTTCCGTATTAAGCATTATGAAAAATTTGTTTTATTTAATCTTTATTGTCTACGGCGCATTTATTATTTTTTTTGAATCTTTTATTACGGTAATAGCCGGAGGAAATGAATGAAAAGGCTGTATGCCTTAAGGGGCGCAACCCAGTGCGATAATACGGTAAATGACATCTGTGAGAAAGTTGCGATTATGTATGACGAACTGCTTTCCGCCAATAAACTGGACGAAGATGAAATAGTTTCCGTCATTTTTTCCGTAACAGACGATCTTACGGCGGTTAACCCTTGCGCCGCCCTGCGCAAAGGCGGAAGGGCAGGGGAGTTGGCGCTTTTTTCCGCACAGGAGCCTGAAAGCCAAGTTTCCTTGGAAAGAACGATCAGAGTGCTTGTACACTGTTATCTTGATGAAGGCTCAAAGCCCCGCCATGTTTACCGTAACGGCGCTGAAGTTCTTCGCCCTGATCGTTGTTTATGACTCTAATTATTGGGCAAGCTGTAAAATTTTCCAGATTTCCTGCGTTTCCTGCCCTAGCCGCCAAAAGCCTATAGCCCTGACATTCATTGATTTGTACATTTCCATACGGGCGGAAAGCGATTTTCCGTCTTCAAAATAAACTTTAATCGATACGTTTTTATTATAATCGAAGACGGGGATTCCGTTTTCATAGTGGATNTCTTTTACATTTTCGTCTTTGATTATTCTTTCTATGGTTGTGTAAATAAGAGCGCGCGAAGGCGAATAATTGCCCCATGCGCGTCCGTAAAACGGAAGTCCCATTATAAGTTTTTCCTGTCCGATTACGCGTAAAGAATATGCGGCGACATTTCTGCACCACTGTAAAGACGCTACAGAACCCGGGTTTGAGCCCGACCAGTGTTCGTCATAAGCCATTACAAGNATTTTGTCCACAAACGGCTTAATTTTTTCATAATCGTAAACGTCATCTGCAATTTTCTTTGTGCGGGCGGGGAGGGCAATGGTGAACATTTTATCCGCAAGTCCGGCGCGCAGTTCGCGCAGAAAAGAAAGAAAAGCTTCTCCGTCGCGGGCAGGAACATTCTCAAAATCAATCTGCAAGCCGTCGTAATTTTTTGCGGCTTCAAGAAGGTCTGCAATTAATGTCTTTCGTTCGTTGCTGCCCGGCATAAGCGAAAANTGCGTCAAAGCGCGTCCGTTGCTTGCAACAACAAGATGTACCCTGCCCGAAAAAGAAATATTCTTACGTTTCGGCACGTCGGTTAATTTTCCGTATGAATTTATTTCCGCTCCAAAGTACCCTATGTCTGTGATCGGAAAGCCTCTTTTAAGGGCATTTTCCCCGCCGGCGACAACATATGCCCATATTTCATTAAAAGACGTAATGGGTAACTTTGAATCATAAACCGGAATAAAAAGCGGCGGGAAATCATCTTCTTCCTCTTCCGATTCTGTTTCTACAAGTTCAACATCGGTTGATGATGAGCCGTTTTTCGGAAAGCTTGAACAATATGAAAAAGAAGCAAAAAAAAGTACCCACGCGGTCGTTTTTATACAAATGTTAAGAATTGAGTGTTTCATTGTTTTAAGTATAGTATAAAGAACACAGTAAAACAAACTGTTGTCTTTTTTTGATAATTATTATAAAAAAAGCCCTTTTTCCGCCCACAGTCCCAGCGCCGGATTTGCAACATAAAAAAATCCTTCTCCGTCAGGGAGGGTATTCCACCCTTGGAGCAGCCTGTTCGTGTCATATCGGGATTTGGCTTCCTTTAAATCTCCCCATTGAAAACCAACAGATTCAATATCCTTTCGGGAAAGTTTTTCACCGGCGCAGTAGCGTACGGTAAAACGCCCTTCGCTTGAACCGTGTATCAGGTGGGCGGCGGCGCATAGATTTTCTCCAAGTTCAGTTCCCGGCGCGGCTTTTTCGGTTATTTCACCGCGAGAGCGGTAACCGTATTTTCTAATCAGCGTGTCTATCATTAAATCTTCGCCGAACCGTTCAAGGGCAGGAGCGAGGATAAGAAGCTCTCCTCCGTCCTTTATTGCCATCCTTGTCCTGTAAATTGCCTTGTTGCCAAGCCATGTTGTCCGATATTCGTCAGGATTTAGGTACACAACGATTTTGTTAACCTGTTTTTTAAGAAGGTTAACGTTAATTTCCCTTGAAAGAGCGGCTGCTTTTTCAAAACATTCCCTGCCAAAACCGATAAAAAGCCCGCGTACTGCTTGAAAACCTCTTTCCTTGCCAATCACGGTGAGTACCCAAAGAACAGGCGGTATCCTTGATTCATATTGACGCATACCTTCGTCAAACAGCGCGCGGACGGGAGTGTCCGTCCTTCCCATAATCCGCTCCATGCCGTAAACGGCTCCAGCAAAATGGCTTTTATCGATAGCTTCTTTTCCGCCTGTTCCTACAAAAATATTTTTGGCATGGTTAGCCATGCCCGCAACTTCATGGGGAACAACCTGCCCTATACTCAAAACAAGTGAAAAATTGCCGCCGCAATTATCCCTGCAAAGCATTTTGTTTACCTGTACAGGCCAGTCGTAGTGTACCGCTCCTTCGGTAATTTTTTCTACAAAATCAGCATTAAGCCGCCCCAGTTCTGTGATGTCGTTGCGCCAGTCATGGACAAGGAATTTTTCTTTTGGAGTATTTCCGAACATTCGGGATAGTTCGCCTGAGTTCATTGGCGTATGTGTTCCAAGAGCGGGAAGTATTGCCCCAAGCCGATTACCAAGCCGCTTTGCCGCTATTTCGGTTAAGAAACCTGCGCGGGAATGTATACGCGTTATATCAGGCGGAATGATTATAACTTGCCCTGAGTCGTTAATATCACAGAGAGCGTTTGACAATGCTTCTGCAAAAATATTTTGAATTTCATTGCCGTCAAGATCGATATCACAGCCGCCTACAGAAGCGTAAGTTTTTTCCATACTTAATCGTTAAAAAACGCAAACCTTTGTACGGAAGGCTTGAAATTTTCCAAATGCAGGCTGCGGGAAAAAAAGTCAATTCCGGCGGGAAGATCAATCGTTATGCAAAATCCGCATTTTTGAGTTCTTTCAAGAAGTTTTGCAAGAAGGGCTTTGCCGAGACCAAGTCCGCGAAATTCAGGCTTTACTTCAAGCAGGCGTATTTGTAAATGCGAAGAAGTGTTTTTTACAGCGCAGATAAAACCTGAAAATTCTCCGCTTGCGCTTTCTGCAATAAAACAAACATCTCCCGGAAAAACAAACGGATTCATTTCTATATAGACAGCGAAGGACGGATCATCTTTTTTTTCATCAATGCAAATTTTGTGCAAAACTGCCGCATTTTCAAGATCGGAATCTTTCCCTTCACGCAGAACAAAATCTTCAAGGACAAGGGAAGAATTGTCTTCAGGTTCGATGCCTAAAGGTTCAAGTCCCCATTCTTCCCGCAGGGAATTGTACCAGGCGATAACTTCATCCTTCATTTTTTGTTCTTTAAAATTGAACCACATTTTTTCCGTCTCGGGATACTGTTCAAGGACATTCCTGAAAGAGCGGAAAACACCCTTGTTTCTGTTTAAGGCGGCGGATAATTCCTGACGGATAACGGGATTTTTCAGGCTTGCGGTAAATTTTTCCATAAGACGGTAGCCGTCATTGGAACTCCATTCGGGCAGGGAAATGAAACGCTCATCATCATTAAAATCAGGCTCGTCTTCATATTCGTTATTATGAATATCTACAACGATCGCTTCTTTGGTATCCAATAAAAATTCCCCGTCCTGATTTTCCATGTAAAAGAGAATTTCGTCTGTCAACGCGTTATCAAGATCAAAGCGCATTGGTGGAATTATAGCATAAAAGCCTTAAAATGTTTATAATTCGGGAATGGAAGCAATGAAAAGAACCGTTGACTGCGGCTCGTTAAGAAAAAATGACACAGGACGCGAGGTTGTTCTGAACGGCTGGGTTCACCGTATACGCAACCACGGCGGTATCTTTTTTATTAACCTGAGGGACCGTTACGGCATAACGCAGGTAACGGTTGACACGCAGTTAAGCCCCGACCTTGTATCAATTTGCGAAGAACTGCGAAACGA
>WRGH01000107.1 GCA_009787285.1 Brevinematales bacterium | reverse complement strand
CATTGGTGATTAGGTATAAAATTCTGTGTGTACAAAAACGCCCGACATGGTTAATTCTACAGAATAATAATAAATTTTATTACACTTACCCTCCTGAAATCCGCCGAGCTATTTATACGACGTTTTTAATATATTACAAATGTTTCGTAATCGTTTTCACAAATGGTTTCAAAATACTCTTTTCTNGTATTTCCGCCGGTTACAGAGACTCTTCTTCCCTTACTAATATTTATCATCTTTATTTCACTTTTTGAAACACGGGCTAATTCCATGCTTTTTCCGGTTTTTTTCCCGTCTATATCCAAATATACAATATTAACAAGAATTATTTCATTTGTTTTATTCTCGATGTATACATGAATATTTCCACGAATATCATCTTCCTTATCTCTGGAGGATATAGTATGTACATCATCGACGATCTTTATCAAGGTGCATGAAAATAAATTCATGGATAGTAATAATAAATACAAAATATTTTTATTCATTGTTCTTTAATATAATTATACACTATAATATGTATTCTTTCATTATAAATCAAAAACCGCCTTAAACGGTTATCTTTTTCCGCAGTATTCATAATTTAATCACAAGGAGTCATGCCCGCTTTGTGATATTTATGGCTTTCTGTGGGTAAAGTTTAGCTATTTAGGGCGGAGTTGTTGATTTTGTTTAATTAAGGTGTCAATTACGCCGTGTTACCACTGTTGCGTTTATTTTACGATTTGGTAAACGATATTGTATTTGTAATAGCCAAGATAGATCTGACACATGTTGAATAAAAAGGATAATAAACCAATAAGGAGCAGAAGATTCATGTGTCAGATCAAGTCTTGGCGCACAACTTAACCCATGTGGGTTGTCAAACTTAATTTAATACTATTACAGTTAAGGTGTTTCCTGAAACAGTAGCTGTACCAAATGCACCACCGCCAGTACTTACAAAAGTTGCATTATTACCATCTCTAGTATAGGTACCATGATCAAAGGAATCTCCTCCCATAGTACAAGACCAATCTGTATTATTAGGTACTGTTATAACGAAAGATGTTCCCTGATATGTACCTGACCAAGTGGCCACAAATGGATTAGTTTCGCTAGTGGTCCCGCCCTTAGAAAGAACCACTTTATTTGATGGTTCTTCATCTTTGTCTTTGCAGGATACTGCACTAAACCCGATTACCGCTATTAGAGCGATAATCCCTAATAATTTAAGTGTATTTTTCATATATACACCTCCTATTTGCGTTTTCACCTCTTATGGAGGTATGTCCGCCGGCAATGTATACAGCTCATGACAGAACTGATTAGCTCAAAAAAGCCCTTCTAACTTGCAAAATCTGTTCAGTAAAGAAGGAAAGTCCATTTTTCCGCCGGTAACCTTTTTTGAGGATTTTCTTGAATTCCTACTCAAAAAGAAGAAGAAAATACAAGAAAACTATCTAATACAGTATAAATACTACTTATTACACAGTTTGTCAAGTAAAAGAAGGTAATTATAATTACCTAAGAGATAGGCAAATAGGCAGTAATAATGGCAAATGTAAAGGAAATTCTGGCTCAAAATTTGAAAGAAAACAGGCGGAGGCTCGGTATTACACAGCCTGAATTAGCTGAACGGGCTGGTTTATCTACTCATTATCTTGGCATGATTGAGATAGCCCGCAACTTTCCTACTGCTGATGTACTGGAACGGTTGGCAGTAGCATTGGGCATTAACTCCAATGAATTGTTTTCTGTAGCAGTTTCTCCTGAAAGAGCTATAGAACAACTGCAACAGGCTATTTTGGATAAGTTTGATAAAAAGCTGGACAATCTAGATCAAACGATTGAAAGTGCTTTAGACAAGGCTATAGAAAAACATTGCGAAAATTCCCTTTTGTTAAAAGAGAGGGAGTAAAAATTAACTAGACTCCTGTCTTAAAATTTGCGGAATTACTCGCTGTCGTAAGTTAACAGTGTAGTAACAGGCGTGGGTTCCAGGATTTGCCGGTAATTAAGGAAGGGAAGCCCTACGATGCCAAAAAATTCAGGAACTTCCGCGCCGCCTTCTACAAGCAGTGAGCGGGCGGCGTTTAACGTTCCTCCGGTTGCAATTAAATCGTCTGTAATAAGCACCCGTTTTCCTCTCGGAACATCGGCGCTGTGAACTTCAATTTCCGCCTGCGCGTATTCAAGATCGTATTTTTTTGAAAGGGTAACGCCTGGCAGCTTTCCTTTTTTTCTGATTGGTATAAGCGGAATACCCATAACAGCGGCGAACGGAGCGGCAAATAAAAAACCTCTGGCTTCTATGGCTGCAACAGCGTCTATTTGTTTACCTTTGAAAATTTCAACCATTTTATCAATGCAATACTTAAAAGCTTTCGGAGCCGCAAGGACGCTTGTAATGTCATAAAAAAGAATTCCCTTTTTCGGAAAATCAGGAACTTTTCTGATATAATCATCCAAATTAAAAGCAGCCATATTATACTCCTTTCATCAGAAATATCGCGCCTGTGGCACGCAGTTTAAGGATTATTTCAATAATTTATTTAACCAGTTTTCAATTATTGATTTTTTTTCTTCGTTTTCCGTTAAAAGCAGCGGTTCGCCCAAGTCCGCCTCGCTGTCTTTTACTATGCCGCGAAGATACTGAAGCGCGTTTTCATTGGTTGAGAAAATGCCGCATTTTCTTGAGGCAAGGTTGATATGTGAAAATAAATCTTCAAGATAGGCAAAGGATTTATGTCCCGGATTTTCACAACCCAGAAAAAAAATATCCGCAGGCAAAAGATCGGTTCCGGCGAAATTTTCAGCAGTACATATTTTTACGTTAAATTCTGTAAGCGCGTCAGAAATTATTTTTGCAGGTGATTGAATTATTTCCGCCGCATCTGTAATAATTAACGCTTTTTTTCCAACACTCACAAAATTATCCTATATGTTAAAATGTATGATGTCAATTATTAGCCTCAGTACCCATTCCCTCAACAGAATAATTTACAATGATCCAGTAATTATCCCTTTTTTCAAGGTAATATGTATAGCGCCTCAGCTCAGTATAGTTTATCATACGGAATTTTAATAGAACGGTTACAGTCCCTTCGTCGTTATTGTAGACAGTCCTTAAAATATCAAATGTTGTGGGTATTACACTGATGTCTCCGTCAATCGTTGAATTTTTCAGGTCTGTTCTGTATTGGGCAACCATACGCCTTCGGCCTTCTTCATTTTCCGCAAGCCATTTGCGTTTTTGAAGAGTATCGCGTGAAAGCATTGCTTCAAGGTCGAGGTACAGAAAAAACCTTTCCCATTGGGATTGTTGTCTTGCTGTGAGCATATATGCGACTACTTCATCAGGCGGAAGCCTCTGCTTTACAAGGACGGCTCCTGTTGCAACGTCCATTTCAAGCGGGATACCGTTATTGTCGTAAAAAACGGCAGGACGCAGGGAGAGATTTAGATAGTTGGATTCCTTTACAGGAACAACAGTAGACCTTATTAGTTCCGGGTAGATTTTTGCGCGTACCCTGAAAGAACCCGGTTGGCTGAAACTTACATAATCGCGCAGATCTTCCACAATTGAAAAAGATTCGCCTGCTTCAAGGGTAATTTCACGGAAATAAATCTGCTGATACTGAGTCCGTTTGCGGACAAGTGAGTCCGCTTCGGGAAGCTGGCGGTTTGTCATTGTTCTTACGTCAAAGTCAATAGAAAAAGCCCTGTCGTCCGCAAGTTTGAAACGGTACGGATAGGGGCTGTTATTGGCTATTGTTACTTGTACATAAATTGGCTCTGTTTGTACATAATAAATACGCCTGTCATAAAACCGTATGTTGAATTCAAGTTCACCCCTGGAAGCTCCGCCGAAAGCGGATGATTCTGATATGTCTAAAGCACAGAGAAGGGAAAGACCGGAACTTCCCAAAAGAATTACCAGCATTATAAATCGATATATTTTTTTCATTGCGCTTCCTTAAGGTTTACATATTTCGTGTCTGTTTGATATTGACACGATATGTAGAAAATAAACACACTTCTATAATATAGTAATCGGCAGATTTGTATGAATACCTTATCCTTTCATAAACTTTTGGAAAAAATAGGCAGTTCAAAACCTGTCCAAAGTCTTTATTCCGCGGTAAAAAACGGGGATTTTCCGATAGAAATTGAAGGCAGCGAAGGCGCNTTTTCAGCGCTTCTTGCATCGCGGGTTTTTCCCGCNGCNGGCGGGAGGGTTTTTATTGTTGTTCCGCAGGAAAGCGATGCGGAAGAATTTGCCGTTAATTTAGCCTCCTCAGGCATTCCATGCATGAAATTTCCATGGTGGGGGACGGCTCCTTACAGGGAACTTGCCCCGCTCTCGGCTGTTTTTGCGGAAAGGATAAAAGTCTTAAGTGAGATGGCGTTCGGAAAACCCGGTATCGTCATAATCCCTGAGAGGGTGTTTCTCTCTCCGCTGCCTCCTTCTGAGTATATAAAAAGTCTTCTTGTTTCCCTTGTACCGGGCGGCAGTATTGATACTCTTGCCCTCGCAAAAACATTGATTTCATACGGGTACACCCGTGTGCCCCGCGTACAGGTTCAGGGGGAGTTTGCCCTGCGCGGTGAAGTGCTGGATATTTTTATGGGCGCCGATTATTCGTCTGCGGGAACGGAGGAAGCGTACAGGGTTCTTTTTGATTTTGACACAATTGAATCAATCAAACAGTTTGATCCGGCTCTACAGGGAACGGGCAGCGTGAAACTTTCACAGCTTGTTATCCGCCCGATGAAGGAAGTTGTCTGGACAGATGAAAGAATCGAAGCGCTGGAAAAAAATCTTGCATCCTTTAAGGAATTTTCAGACGGAGGAAAGTCTGTAATAGAAGGATTGATTACTCACCGAAGCGTGCAGGGCGAGGAGATGTTTTATCCGCTTGCTTTTGAAAAAGCGGGGAATGTGCTTGACTATCTTGACGTTTCGGGAACACTGATTTTGATAGACAGGGAGCGTCTTGAAAACGCTCAAGGAAGTCTGGAGCGGGAATATCAGGGACTTTATATGCGGTCAAAAAGAGAAGGCCGTGAATATCCCCTGCCTGAACGCGTACTGCTTGATTTTACAATGACGACGGAAATTTTCAAAAAGAAATCAGGTTCCCGTATTATCTCTTTTAAATCGATCAAGGGTGAACAAAAACCTGAAACTACCAATATTGAACTTTCCTGCGAACCTTCGCGCAGTTTTTTCGGCAACATAAATTACCTGAAGGAAGAATTCGCGGCGCTGTTTAACGGCGGCTGGCAGATTGCCGTAGCGGCGGAATCGGAAGTGCAGGCTGATCGTATACAGAGAATACTCGATCCCCATGATTCGCTTTTTATGATGTCCACTCCGCTTACAGCCGGTTTCATACTTCCTGATATCAAATTTATGCTGATACAGGAAAACGAAATTTTCGGCAGAAGGAAAAGACCGCCGCGCTCATTAAAAAATGTGCGTTCAAGCCCAATTGATACATTTGTTGAACTTAACCCCGGCGATTACGTTGTCCATGTAAATCACGGTATCGGCCTTTTCAAAGGCATTGAAAGACTTAAAGCGCTGGGACATGAGAGGGATTACATTCACCTTGAATACGCGAACGAGGAGACGGTGTTTGTGCCTGTTGAGCAGGTTAACCTTGTCCAACGCTACATTGGCAGCGAGGGTCAGCCGCCGCGGCTTGACATACTTGGTTCAAAGAGTTGGGAGAACCGCAAAAACCGGGTAAAAAAATCTGTAGAGGATATTGCCGAGAAACTGATTGAGTTGTATTCAAAACGCAAGAGGGCGCAAGGGTACGCTTTTCCCGAAGATACCGAATGGCAGACAATGTTTGAAGCGGCTTTTCCTTTTGAAGAAACGGAAGACCAGCTGCGCTGTATTGAAGAAATAAAGCAGGACATGGAAAGCTCATCGCCGATGGACAGGCTAGTCTGCGGTGATGTCGGCTACGGAAAAACCGAAGTCGCGATCCGAGCATTATGAGAATTTTCTGGAAAGATTTTCCAGCTTTCCGGTAAATGTCGCAATGCTTTCACGTTTTGTAGACAGAAAAAAAACACGCGTTATTCTGGAAAAGCTTAAAAAAGGAGAAATAGATCTGCTGGTCGGGACCCACAGGATTATCCAGCGTGATGTGCAATTCAAGAATTTAGGCCTTATCGTAATAGATGAGGAACAGC
>WRGH01000106.1 GCA_009787285.1 Brevinematales bacterium | reverse complement strand
ACAAGAACTCCGTTTTTGTAGACCGTAAAGTGAAGATGAGGCCCCGTACTAAGACCTGTGCTTCCTACATCGCCGATACGCTCTCCAAGAGTAACATAGGCTCCTGTTCTTGTCCTGATTACGCTCATGTGGCCATAAAGCGTACGGTAACCGGAGTGGTGAGTAATAACTACATAATTTCCCAGTACATTGTCATATCCCACCTGACTTACACGGCCTGCCATCGCCGCCCTGATTGGAGTACCGGCGCTGCCTCTGATATCAATTCCTGTGTGGAATTGGCGGTAGCCTGAATTAAACGGGTCTATTCTATAACCGTACGGAGAAGTTATTGTTATTGCGCCGTTTATCGGCCAGATAAACAAATCGCCGTTAATTTCCTGAAGTATCGCAAAATCCAGCCTTGCGCCGGGGATAAAAAGGTCAGTTCCGGCGGTAATTTTTTCAGAAAACAGCTCATTTACAGTCTGAATGGCGCTTTTATCTACTTTGTATTTTTCCGCTATGGAAGCCAATGTATCCGTACTTTTTACATTATGCAGAATTCCGTTTTGATTCGGTATTTTTAGCACTTTACCTATCTGCAGCAGCCGCGTATTTGTTATTTTATTTAAGGAAATAATAGAATCCTGATTAAGGCCGAAACTGACGGCAAGCTCGCTTACATTCTCGCCGCTTTGAACAGTGTGAGTATCGGAGAGAAGAACGCGCGGTTTGGAAAAAGACTCCGGTTCCATTACAATGGATTCAAGGGATATTGTCGTCAGTATAATACCGTTTTCACCTTCCGAGATTGGTTCATCATAGAGGACTCCCCCTCCCATACCGTATTTGGCAAAAGGGACTTCATGCTGTTTTTTTATGTGAGTTGGCTTAATTATGATAAAAAGGCACAGAATTAAAATTAATCTGAAAATNCTCCTGCCATTCCCGTGAAGCTGCAACATACTCTAATTTTATTACATTTTTTTTTTCAATGCAACAAAAGAGTTCCGTAAAAACTAAATATCTGCCTCATTTTCCAGCATTTTCAGCATATCTCGTATTTCCGCCGCCTGTTCGTATTCTTCTTCGGCAACTGCTTGTTCAAGCTGTTTTCGCATAGAACTGTACCTGTCGTGAGTATCTTCTTCAAGGCCGCTGATAAATAAATCCAGTGGAATGCCTGTATTTTCAATAACGGAGGAAGCCAGAAAAATAGGGCATTTTTTACGGGTAACGATTGCAAACGCGTCCGAAGGCCTGCTTTCCAGAATTAGGGGTTTTTCATTGGTATATTCACCGCCTGTAATGATTAAGCGGGCATGAAAAACATCGTTTTTTATTTCATAGACTTCTATTCTTCTTACTGACAGNTTTACATTCGCCAGCATATTCAGGAACAAATCGTGAGTATGNGGACGGGGCATTTTCATTCCTTCTTTCCCGATTAAAATAGACTGCATTTCAAGAGTACCGATAAAAATAGGCACTGCTACATCCATATTTCTCGGTTTAAGTAGAACTGCATTGCCGTGATTTGTCTTGATAATAGACCATATTTCACTTATGACCATGCCCTTCACTCGTTTCCTCCTAGCTAATCATACTGATAAGATTGTCCAGAAGGGCGCGCCCCTTCTCTGACGCGGGGAAACCGGCGTATTGCGGAGAATTAAAACTATTACGCGCTTCATTTATAAGAGCCAGAGCTTTTTCTTCCGCTTCCTTCAAAACGCCTGCGGCAGTCAATATATCAATTACTTCCTTTATTTCCGGAACCAAAAGACCGTTTGTTTTTGCCTCGTAGAAACAATAAAAAATCTGTTCCCGTTTTTCAGGGTATTTGTGCAGATATAAAAGAACAGGATAGCTTTTTTTCCCTTCAACTATATCATCGCCCCGCCTTTTACCTCGAACTCCGGTTGTCAGGTTTTTAACATCATCAAGCATCTGAAAACCTATGCCCAGTTTTTCCGCAGCTTCGCCNGTGTAACGCGCCGCCTCCGTTGAAGNTCCNGCGATATATGCGCCTGATTCNGNGGCAAAACGGGAAAGGCTGCCTGTTTTTAAGGCGCACATTACAAAGTAATCATTTATGTCAGGTATAATCCTNATATCACGATGCCAGCTAATATCCATTGCCTGCCCCAAATGAAGACAGCGCACATATTCAGCCCAAAGTTTATATATATAGTCCTTATTATCTCCATTGTAAGCTTCAAGACAACACAATGCCAGAAAGTAAAAAAATGAGCCTGAATTTATTGCCGTATCAACACCGTAAATTTTATGAATTGTCGGTTTACCGCGCCGTTCATCTGAATCGTCTTCGATGTCGTCATGAATAAGGCTGGCATTATGGCAGAATTCAACGAGCGGCGTAAGAGGAACGGCAGAATCGCCGCCGCCGAGCGTTTCGCAGATTAGTGTCATTAATAAAGGACGCCATCGTTTTCCGCCGCGTGAAAGCATATCTCTAAGCGGTTCAATAAGAGCGTTCAGTGATGATACGCCAATATTTTTTCCTATACCGGGAAATACTCTCTCTGTCCAGATCGATTTGGCAATGGTTTTTGTATTTGCCGGAAGCCATCGCTCAAGTTCTTCTTCAATTTTTTTTAGTTTGTTAACGTTTTCTATATCCATAAAGATTAGTATACTATTATTAAATGGCAGATTACAAGAAATCTGATTATTGGCGGCAAAAAGCGCACAAAGAGGGGTATCCTGCCCGTTCGGTGTACAAGTTAAAAGAGATTGATGAAAAGTACGGTTTGCTAAAAAACCCGCTTTCGGGAGCGTTTCGCATTCTTGATCTGGGAGCAGCTCCGGGAAGCTGGAGCCTCTATGTACTGCGAAAAATGGCGGCAATGAAAAAAGGGACGCTTGTTTCTGCCGATCTTTCGCCTCTTTCACGCGAATATGACAATGGGCTTTTTGACAACGGCAATTTTTTCTTTATTCAGGGCGACATCACCGCAGCTCAGACATGCAAAACAATTTTGTCAAAAAGCCCGTACTCGGCGATAATCAGCGACGCGGCTCCCTCTACCACAGGCAATCATACGGTGGACGCAGCCCGTTCACTTGAAATTGCCTCTGCAGTTGTGAATTATGCGGAAAACGCGCTTGAACCAGGCGGGATGCTGGCGTTGAAAGTCTTTCAGGGCGGAGACAGCGCCGATTTGCTCAAACGAATCAAGATGCTTTTTGAAACTGCGAAAAGCTTCAAGCCGCAGGCTTGCCGCGGCGAATCGGTGGAAACATATTTTATAGGGTTAAGAAAAAAATAAATGAAACTGACAAAGAATTTGAAGCAAAATGCGCTATTGCTTAAATTCCGGCAATTTGCTTTAAATCCTCTGTAATTATTTGCGCCAGTATACAGTTGTAAACAAAACAAACACCGTCCACATTTCAAGCCGGCCTGCAATCATTACAAACGAATAAAGCCATTTAATATGATCCGCAAAAACACTGTAGTTGTTTCCCGGTCCTATAATGCCAAATCCGCCGCCGATATTTCCGGTCATTGAAAGAGCTGCGGAAAAAGATGAAAAAACATCAATGCCGGATAATGCTGTAACAAGCGCAACTATCGCGACAACTGAAAAATAAAGAAAGAAAAAACCGGCTGCGCCGTAAACAACGTCCTTGCGCCCTACGCGCTTATTTATCTGTAAATTAAACACACCCTGCGGGTAAATAANCCGCTTCATATCGCTTCTCATCTGTTTCCAGAGTACAACATGTCGTATAACTTTAAACCCGCCCGCTGTTGAACCGGAACAACCTCCGCAAAACATCAGTATAAAAAGAATCATTTTGGAAAAAGCAGGCCAATTTTCATAATTGACAATTGCGCCGCCTGCGGTAGAAAGTATCGAAGCGCAATGAAAAGACGCGTAACGCAGGGCGGCAGGCAAGGAGCCGTATTCCGGCAGAAGCGACAAAGTAAGAACAAGCGAAGCTGTTATGAAAATGCCAATGTAAACTTTTATTTCGGTACTGTTCAGAATATCGCGGAATTTTCCCAGTAACAGGCGGTAGTATACGCTGAAATTTATTCCCGCAAGCAGAAAAAATACCGTAGTTACCGCGTCGTTAAAGCCGGAACTATATGCGGCCAGCCCGGAATTTTTTACACTCACTCCTCCGGTAGCCATTGTTGTAAGGCTGTGGCAGAGAGCATCGAACCAGTTGATGCCTCCAAAAAGATATAAGCCGAAAAGAATAAAGGTAAGCGAACTGTAAGCCAGCAAAAGAAGCTGGGCTGTAACCATAATTTTAGGCGTGAATTTTTCTTTTTCCGGACCTGTTTCTTCGGCTTTATACAACTGAAAGCCGCCTATTCCAAGAACGGGAAGGAGGGCGACAGAAACAAGAATTATCCCTATACCGCCGAACCAGTGGGCAATGCTGCGCCAAAGGAGAAGCGAACTCGGAAGGCTTTCAACATCGGTTATTGTCGTTGCGCCTGTTGTAGCGAAAGAACAGGCGCTTTCAAAAAACGAATCGGTAAAGCCAAGCCCGCAGAACATAAACGGAACAGCGCCGAGCAGACTTGCCAAAACCCATGAAAGAAAGACCAGCAAAAAACCGTCTTTGGCGTTAAGGTGAAGTTTTTTTCTGCGCAGAGAAAGAATACTTGCAAGAGACATGGCTGCGGTAACAAACATGGGAACTGCAAAAGCGCTTATCATTACTTCTTCACCTAATGATATTGCCATGACAAAAGGAAAAAGCATTATTAACGGAATAAATCCCAGCAATGCGGCAAGTACGCGGATGAGAACAAACATTTTTTTTAATTGTTTTTGCATTACCATGCCTATCTCCGCCAGAAATCTCCGGTAAACAATATCAATACCATCCAAAGCTCCAGCCTTCCCGTAATCATTACAAGGCAAAGACCAAGTTTTACATAAGAAGGATACTCATGAAAGGGAATATGCGTTCCGAGTCCGGTATTCCCCTGACAAACTAAAGCGGTGAGAAACGAATTAAAAATATCCGTTCCTCCAGAACTGACAAGCAAGGCTGCCAGAAAGACAATCAAAAAATAAAGAAATATAAACCCCACCGCGCTGTGAACCGCTTTTTTATACCCGCTCCTGCCGTCAAGTTTTACATCGAAAACTCCGTGCGGGTACACAAGGCGTGTCATTTCGTTCCATGCCTGTTTGGAAAGTAACACATAACGAATAACCTTAACTCCTCCGGCGGCGGAAAAGGAACAGCCGCCTGTAAACAGAAGCAGGAACAAAACTCCTTGCACAGAAGAAGGCCATGCGCTGTAATCCGCAGATAAAAAGCCTGTGGTACTGACAAATGACACGGCATTAAAAAAAGCCTGACGCAAAGCATAGCCGAATGACGGGCTGTTCGGAAGAACAGCGGCTGTAATTACAATAACCGCAAACAGAATAATAACGGTATATGCTTTTGCCTCGCTGTTATAAATTACATTACCGATTTTTTTGCGAAACAACTGCCAAATAAGAGAGATATTAATACCCGCCAGAAACATGAAAAATACGCATATCCATTCGNCTGCCGNAGAGTTGAATCNTGTAACTCCGCTGTTCTTGGCGCTGAACCCTCCGGTAGAAACGACAGAAAAGGACAAGGTCAATGCGTCAAACCAACCCATTCCAAAAATTAAAAACAGCAAAAATTGTAAAACTGTAAGAGAAACATAAATCAATAAAATGCTNAAAATAAAACGCGGGATATGCGGAGAAAGCTCTTCCCTGTTTGAACCTGCGGCTTCTATTCTGAAAAGCCTGAAACCGCTTGTGAAAAAAAACGGAAAAAGCATGAACAAAAGCAGTATCCCGATACCGCCCAGCCATTGAGTCGCCGCCCGCCAGAATAAAAGCCAGTCAGGAAGGGCTTCAATATCGGAAACTACAGTCGCGCCGGTTGTTGTAAAACCGGAAACGCTTTCAAAAAATGCATCGGTAAAATTTGAAAAAAAACCGGAATAATAAAAAGGCAATGCGCCCATAAAACAAATACAAAAGACCGCCAGTAAAACAAACGTCAACTGTCTTTTCATTTATTTGTCCGTATTAAAATATTTTTCAATCTCCGCCTGACTGCCGAACATGGCTATCAGGACAATGCGATCTCCTTCCTTGAATACATAATTGCCTTTTGGAATGAACGATTCTCCTTCTCTGCTTACAAGCAGCACAAGACCGCCCGCAGAAAGTTTGAACGTAGA
>WRGH01000105.1 GCA_009787285.1 Brevinematales bacterium | reverse complement strand
TAGGAATTGGGGTGAGGCGTTACACCAATTTTCACTCATTTACGGGGATAGAGTCCCGTTATGATATTTTGCGTTTTACACAAAAAATGTTATGGGTTCTTATAGAATTAATATACAGTAATATTTACTTTAATTTTTCTTCACTAAACACAATCTCAACCCCGTCTTCCCTGTAAAGAAGCCCTTTCAACTCAGGGTGATATTGAAAAGGAACGGATTTTTCAACAGAAATATTACGCGCAACATTGATGTACTTATAGAAATCAGACTTTGGCATGATTTCATCGGTATGTCCGGTTATAAAAACATCGAAATCAAGCTGAACGACACGTTCCAGCATGGCTATATATTCTTTGACAGACAAGGATTCGATTTTAAACATCCATACTTGAGGTGTTGCAGAATCGCTTGTCAGCAGCACCTTGTGTTCTTTAGCAAGGATTCCTATGGAACCGGCGGTGTGTCCTCCCATGCCAATAACTTCAATATGCAAGCCGCCCAAATCAAATATCCTGCCAATATCTAATTTCTTCAAATTGCCTGTGCCGGCTTTTATATATACATCAGGAATAAAATCATCGGGCGGGACGATGCCGCTTTCCTTTAATTCCTTCAGGGCTATACGGCGATAATCTTCCGATGTATGAAGGCGGCACAATTCAAAATCAGCTTCATGCAGCCAAGCCTCTTCAAACTGACAAGCGCCGTTTACATGGTCAAAATGACCGTGTCCCAACACAACGTATAAAGGCTTGTCCGTTATTTCTTTAATGACCAGAGGCAGGCTGCCGATACCGTATACCGTGTCAAAGAGCAGAGCTTTTTTCTCTCCGACCGCCAAATAACAGAATACATTTTGAGGATCACGTATGCTAAAAAGCCACGGATAAATTTCTTTTACCGCGTAATAACCCATATATTTCACCTTCTTTATTCGATAATAATTATATATTTCATTCTTTGAATATTTGTGTGTCTAATACCAATTTTTCTTTATACGGAAAATTTTTATCAAATATTTCTAATTCACTTTTATCAACTTTATACGCTTCTCCTTCAAAAAATTTTCCGTTGATATTTCCTAATGACCCGAGATGCAATTCCAGCGCCATTAATGCGTTATTATAATTACCTTCCATGTCTGTTATTTTATATTCCTTACTATTTTTAAAGCCAAACTTTTCATAATATTTCGGATTTCCATATATCACTATAGCGTTAAATCTCATCTCTTTAGATTTTAAAATTGTATGCTCTATTAATTTTTTTCCTATACCTCTGTTTTGATACATCGGCAGCACGCTGACCGGACCAAATGTCAATACATCATATTCCTTATTATTATCAATAATTTTTGCTTTTGCATATATAATACTGCCTACTATTTCATCATCAAAAACTGCCACATAATCAAGGTCTTTGATAAATTCTTTTGTCTTTCGTATGTTATGGACTAATAAATGTTCATCGCATCCGGGTTTATAAATATTCCAAAATGCTTCCCGCGTTAAATTTTCAACGGAATTATAGTCTTTTTCTTCTTCTATTCTTAATAAAACATCCATTGGGGGTTTGTTTCCGTATTCATCATCAAACCAATGTTCATAAGTATACTGTCCAAAATGTTTTCCGCCTATTACCATGCCTTTTCCCTATATCTATAATATAACTTTTTTTCGTTTATGTCAATATATTTTTTTGCCCATGCAGATTTCAGCCAAAATGTCACCTAGTGTTTACAGACCTGTTATGTGCAGTATTTACTCTTCTTCTATTATTAATATCCGTTTCTTTCTAAATCTTCTAAAATTGATAAATATAATTTTGGTATATCAATTCCTTTGTATTTTACTCTATAGGCATCAACTATACCGGAATGTGATATTCCGAATTTCCCTTCAGTTGTAATAACACCTTTAAAACTACCCCACTTTGCAGATTCAACGGGACACAGCCCGTCATTTTCTCCATCAGTAATTTTTAAAAACGGATTTAAAAATAAAAACAAAAAATCACTGAAAAAATGCTTCATTTTTGCGGCATAACTTTGATAATATACTAATTTATCGTCAATATTAATTTTATTAAATTCAGTACATTCTTGTTCCGATAATTGCCTGCTGCTTTTAAAAAAATCGGGATTTTTATCACCTAAAATTTTAAACCATAAATTTATAAAAAAGGATACAAATTTATATACTCCATTATTTATATTTAAAGCAATATTCATCGCCTTTACGCCTCTATGAGGAGTCGATATTGTCGTCAATGACGCAATCACAGAAGATAATTTTAAAGAGCTTATCAAATATCTGGCTTCAAGTCCGCCTCTTGAATGCGCTATTACGTTAAATTTTTCTACGCCTTGCTTTTTAACTATATTTTCAATTTTTTCTTTTACTTTTTGAGCATTACTTTCTATCGCTCCCCATGCGTCTGTGCCGCCGTAATATACTTTTACGCCGTTCTTTTCCATTTGTTTTGGGATACGTCCCCAATAATTTATACCCAATACTTTATCCCTAAATCCACACCCATGTATCATAAGAACCGGATATTTTAAGCGCATAAATTTTCCTTATTATTTTATTATATAATTTTTTTAATATATTTTGTCAATGAGTTAAACGGATCGTATCTAATTCCACTGCGGAGTTTATTCTCCTGATCCTTTTTTTTGTTAATAAACCATGTTACAATGATTAAGCGTATTTATTAACGGGAGGTAAAATGAATTTTCCAAGAACAACAGTCGCAGGGGTTTCGCTGCCAAGATTACTAATCGGCTCCAATTGGATTTTCGGCTGGAGCCATAAAGGTCATGCCGCGGATATTTATATAAAGGAGAGGCATTCTACCGTTGACGCTACCCTGCGGGTATTGGACGCTTTTTTACAATACGGTATTGACGCATGGATGGCTCCGTTCTCTTCACATCCCGATGCGTTAGACAAAATAAAAAACATTCAGGATAAAATAGGGAGAAAACTTATTTTAATTGATACTCCAATACTTAACATGGACGATACCGAATCGGCAAGAAAAGAAGCGAAAGCCGTCATTAAAACAAGTGCGGAAATCGGCAGCTCTTTCTGCCTTATTCATCATTCCTGTTGTGAGCAGTTGGTTAACAAAAACAAACAAACTATGTCCCGCCTTCCCGATTATACGGACATGATCCGCGAGGCAGGACTTATCCCCGGTCTTTCCGCCCATATGCCGGAAATTATTCAATATTCAGATAAAAACGGTTATGATGTAGAAACCTATATCCAGCTTTTTAACTGTATGGGTTTTCTTATGCAGGTAGAAGTTGAATCTGTAATTAAAATCATACATGAGGCAAAAAAACCTGTTATGACAATTAAGCCTATGGCCGCAGGCCGCGTTTCGCCCTATGTGGGGCTTACTTTTAACTGGAACGTACTGCGCGAAAAAGATATGATCACTGTCGGGTGCATCAGTGAACACGAAGTTCATGAAGATGTTGAAATTTCGTTTGCCGCTCTTGAAAAGAGACTGCCCGATTTGGAAGGACGAAGCAGTCCGGGCAAGACAAGTATAATTAAATAAACCGATGCNTAAGATTTTACATAACATGGAATTGCTTGCTCCCGCCGGTTCGCCTGAAGCGCTTGACGCGGCTGTCGGAGAAGGAGCGGACGCTGTATACCTTGGGCTGAAGGATTTTAACGCCCGTCTTAGAAGCGCCAATTTTACCTACGCTCAGTTTGAAAGCGCACTTCGTTCCCTTCATAGAATGGGGAAAAAAGTTTACGTTACGGTGAACACGGTTTTTGAACAGCGCGAAGCGGACAGAATGTATCAATTTTTAAAGTACCTCGATTCACAGCAGCCTGACGCTATAATCGTACAGGATTTAGGCGTTGTGGAAATGGCGCGTTCCAATTTTCCTTCATTAAGGCTTCACGCTTCCACTCAGATGAATATAGCCTCCGCAAGAGGGGCAAACGCTCTTTCGCGTTACGGAGTTTCCCGCGTTGTTCTTGCGCGGGAACTTTCGCTTGAAGAACTGCGCAGTATAAAAAGAGAAACCAACCTTGAGCTTGAAATTTTTGTTCACGGATCCCTTTGCGTCAGCGTTTCAGGGCTTTGTCTTTTTTCAAGTTTTCTCGGCGGCAAATCAGCTAACAGGGGAATGTGTACGCAGGCTTGCCGCAGGTTATACCGTTCCTACTTAGGCCGCCATGCGGATAGTGAAAGAAGGAGCGGCTACTATTTCAGTCCAAACGATTTACAGCTACTGGAACGTGTGCCGGATTTGTCCGCAGCAGGAATTACAGCGTTAAAAATTGAAGGCCGCATGAAAAGCGCGTCCTATGTAGGCACGGCAGTTTCAGCTTACAGGCTTGTTTTAGACGCTGTCGCTAGCGGAAACGAGGAACAAATCATTCAAAGTATCGAACACGGGCGTGAAATTCTGCGCAATGATTTCGCCCGTCCAAAGACGCAGTATTTTTTAAACGGCAATTTAAATACAGACTGGCTGAACCCTGATCAGGACGGCGGAACCGGCATAAGTCTCGGGACAATTCTCAAGGTAAGAGGAACCGGCGATGAAAGACGCGCATTTGTTTCACTGCCGCATGGAATTTCCCTTTCTGCGCGGGATTCAGTGCGTATTCACCGAGGAGATGATTCGGGCAGGGTTACGCACAAACTGACTTTCGCAAAGAAAGAAAACGGCGGCTGGTGGATTTCCGCTCCTGAAGGCTCCCAAGGAGATTACATTTACCTGATACAGACAAAGGAGAGGCAAAAACATTACGCGCCTGTAATTGCGCATAACAGCGGGAGCAGGGGGCCCGGCAGGGAAAAAGCGCCGTTTCCTAATATATTGACAGCGGGCGAAGAAAAAGGAAAGAAACACAGCGATCCCTTTCCTGAAGGATTGTATGTGTCGGTTTCCCGCCCTGAAGACCTTTATATTGTACAATCTTCCCGCCCGCAAAAGGCGATGCTTTCTCTGTCGCAGAAAAACATAAAATACCTGCTCTCACAAGACAAACCTCCCTTGCCGTTTAAACCTGCGGAAATTATTTTAACGCTTTCTCCTTGGTTTCCGCAAAAAACCGCTGAACACGAATCGGGTTTTACAACGCAGGTAATCGGGGAACTGATTGAAATGGGCTACACTCAGTATATGTTGAATAACATGGGGCATTTTTCTGTTTTCAAAGGTTACGAAAAAGTAAAATTGATAGCGGGACCGTGGCTCTATATGTTTAATTCATGGTCGCTGTCGTTTATCTCGTCCGTCGGAAACAGAGTCGACGGATTTGTTTCTCCGCTTGAAAACAACAGGCAGAATCTTGAAAGAACATTAGGTGTAAAAAGCAGGAACAGCGAAAAAACAAACGGTAAAAAAAAGCATAAAGCCGGCGCATTACACGCAAAATTTTTTATAACTGTTTTCGCGTGGCCTCCGTTATTTAACATAAGCTGCGATCTCGGCAGAATTCTCAAGCTGAATTCATTTACAGACAATAAGGATGAAGTTTTTTCGCTTGTTTCGGAACATGAAGGCTCCCATGTTTACCCTGACAAATATTTTTCCATAATTGATAAAATTCCGTTTTTAAAAGAGGCAGGGTTCGGGCGTTTCATAATCGATCTGAACGGAACTGCGCTTAAAAAATCCAATTACCGTGATTTAATGCGTTCAGTTAAAGAAAACGCCCCCCTGCCTAATTCCAGCCGTTTTAACTGGAAAGATGGTTTTTACAGCGTTTAAAAAACAACAGGTTCCATCTCCTTTTCCGGTATTCTCATAACGGCTTCATCGTTTTCTTCATCAGGATAATAATCGTAAGAATGAGTATCCTGATTTACAGCCGCATTTTCCGTAACAGGTTTTTCCTCTTTCTTAAATTCGGGGCGGAACTCCACATGTTCAGCAATAATGGTAATTCTTGAATGCGGTTTACCGTCGGCGCCTGTCCAGCGATCCTGCTTTAATCGCCCTACTATACGCACCCCCCTGCCTTTTTTGCCTTTCGCATAACAAGACTCTGCAAGACGCGACCAAGTTTCAACATCGAAGAAAGAAACCTCCTTCTCGAAACCGGTGTCCTGTTTGTAAAAACGGTTGGAAGCAAGGCTCATCGTGCAAACCTGCGTCCCCTTGGGGGTGGATCGAAGCAGAGGATCTCTCACCAAATTGCCTTCGATTAAAATTGAATTGAGGTTGTTCATACATCCTCCTCTGTCAAGATACGGCAGCATAGACCGCCGTCTATGAAGTTTTCAATT
>WRGH01000104.1 GCA_009787285.1 Brevinematales bacterium | reverse complement strand
TAAGGAATTAGCTCATTGCCCAGAAGAAGACTCGAACTTCCATGCTTTTAACGGCACTGGTACCTGAAACCAGCGTGTCTACCAATTCCACCATCTGGGCTTATAAAAAAAGAGTACCGTTTACATGAGTTTTGGTCAATTGCAGCGTTTTTAGCTGTTGCGGCAATTTACTGTTCAGCTTATTGCAGTTTCCAATGCGACTTCCATCATACGGGTGAAAGTGGTCTGCCGTTCTTCGGCGCTGGTTGTTTCNTTTGTTATAAGGCTGTCGGAAATGGTCAAAATACCAAGAGCTTCGCATCCGTACTTAGCGGCAAGAGTGTACAGTTCGGTGCATTCCATTTCTATGGCAAGGCAGCCGAATTTTGCCCAAAGTTTCCATTCATCTGGGTTTTCGGCGTAGAACATATCGCAGGAAACCACAGAACCTGCNTTTGGCTGCCATCCTTTTGCTGTTGCAATGTCCCATGATGTTTTTAACAAACCNAAAGATGCGGTCGGGGCGTAGTTTCTGTAGCCAAAACGGATATTATTTACATTTGAATCGGTACATGCGGACATTGCAAGCACCAGATCGCGTATTTGTACGTCTTTATTGATAGAACCGGCAGTACCTATACGAATTGCTCGTTTTACATCATATTCACGAAACAGTTCGTTAACATAAATTGAAATTGAAGGGATACCCATTCCGGTTCCTTGAACAGAAAGCTTTTTCCCCTTATAAGTTCCCGTAAAACCCAATATATTGCGTATACTTGTGTATTGTGTGACATTTTTTAAGAAACTGTCTGCGACAAATTTTGCCCGCAGAGGGTCCCCTGGAAGCAGTACGGTTTCGGCAATTTCCCCTTTCTTTGCGGCGATATGAATAGACATAGTTTCTCCTTGCAGGACTTACCAAATATAATGGCGAAGCCGATAAATTTATTAGGGTAATAATATATGAATTTATAAATTTATGTCAATTTTCCAAAAGTTGTATGATTTTTGTTGACAGGTAAATAAACATTTGGTAACATATAATAAAGCGGGAGATATAATGACCTCAGTACACGAATATAAACGTTTAGAGAATAAAATTGTCCAAAAAGTAAAGAATGTATTTGTAATTGCAGCCGGATTCATTGCCGGAATTCTGAGTGCAATAGGAAGGTTTTTAACAAGGCGTTATACATTAGTTTTTGTTCCTCATTCGGAGAAAAGGGTATACAATCTCCATATTACAGTCATTTCGGCGATCTGCTTCTTTCTTGTTGTTTTTGGGATTTTTGGGGCGTTTTTCCTTTACGGCACAACATATAACAACTCCATGTATACATTGTCAAGCAAGGACGGAAGGCAAAAGGATACTCAAGCTTCGCTTGATCAGCTAAGGGATGAAACTGCCCTGCTTTTTCGGGAAGTGCGTAATTTTGAAAGCGCCCTTTCTGATGTCCTGTCGGCGTTGGGTTTAAATTCCAAAAATACCATGTCTCAGGATGCTTCGGGCGATTTAAGTTCTTTTCTTGGCATAAGAGAAACAACTGAAGGTCAATTACAGGAAGTCGATGATATCAGGCGGCTTTCCGCATATATTTCACAGGCCGTAGAGCCTATTAANGAAATCGGTTCTCTGCTGGATTCACANAGTACCATGCTTACCGAGATTCCGAGTATCTGGCCTGTAAAGAACGGGATAGGAAATATAACCATGTTCTTCGGACATAATATTAATCCCATAAGCGGTCAGTATTATATTCATAAAGGAATTGATATCGCTACTTACCGTGCCGGCGATCCTGTCGTTGCGACAGCAGACGGACAGGTGGTAACGGCTGAGTATTCTTATGATTTCGGCTATTATGTAATTATAAGGCATAAACACGGCTATTATACCCGTTACGCGCACCTTAGCAATTACAGGGTTTATGTCGGACAGCGGGTGCAGCAGGGTGAAGTGATTGGTTATATCGGAAATACCGGTATTTCTACCGGACCTCATCTCCATTATGAAGTTCATATTGGTTCCGATGTTGTAGATCCTTACAGATACATTACGATTCGTTCCAGCATGACCAAAGGGCGCTGATCTCTAATGGCTCAGGGCAAAAGCAGCGTTTTTTCCATAAATACGATAATAGGTCCAAATACCGATTTAACAGGCGATATAGAAACAGGCGGTTTTACGCGTATTGACGGCAGTATTCGCGGAAATGTCAGNGCAAAAGGCAGAGTAGTTATCGGTGAAAAAGCCAGAATTAAGGGCAATGTAACCGGTACAAACATTACAGCCGGCGGGGTTGTATTTGGCAATATTATTGCGGACGGGAACCTTGTTATTCTTTCGACTGCTGTTGTAATTGGCGATATTATCACCCGGCGTATTCAAGCGGATGACGGCTGTTTTATCAACGGCAGAGTCGCTGTATGTCCAAATGATGACAGTTGGTTAAAGACTACATCCGAATACCGCGATGCGCAGGGAATAAAATCCGCCTTGCCCGTTTTCCAAAAAACACATGGCTAAAATAGAAAACACAGATACTTCTTTTTATATGAATCCGGCTGTCTATTCACAGGTTAAGACAGGACGTTCTGATGAAAAAAAATTAAAAGGTATACGCCGTGATAATACGCAGTTTTCAAGCATATTTGATAATATTTGGGGCAAAACTGCGGATGAACTTGGCCCCTTGCAGGATCTTCCTGTTTCAGATGACACTGTAAATTTATTAATGGATGAAGTTCGCAGCGCNGGCGATGTTTTAAAAAGCCGTCCCCTGCCTGAAGAAATAATGCGTTATAAGCAGGCGGTGCGCAATTTTATTAATTATGTGGTGCAAAACGTATATTCTCTGGAATATGAAGAAGGACTTCCCAATAAATTAAAGCCTGCTTTTAAAGGACGGCGCAATACTCCTGAGGCAGACAAGGTGAAGGAGTATACCAAGATTCAGGTTATAGACAGAAAGCTGGAAGATTTGGCNGCTATGCTTCTTTCAAGTCAGGTGCGTCAAATGGAACTAGTTTCCCGTCTTGAGGAAATTCGCGGCCTTTTGGTAGACTTGTTACAGTGAGTTAATATGAGTGATTTTATTGATTACGAAGATATAGAAGACGATGAAATTTCCGCTTTTGAAGATGTGCCGAAGGAACGCAATGTTATTACAGGTTCCGATGCGGGAATTGAATCTATTGCCCCCGATACTCCTATTTACAGATTAAGGCTTTTNTATTCGCATGAAACTTTTCTTGCTGTCTGCACTGAGGATAATCTTGTTCCTGATACGATGGTTATCGTACCTACGCGTTACGGACGCGATCTTGCGCAGGTAATCAGCTCTGTAAGCGGAAAACTTCCGCAGGTTTCGGAACTCGCTTGGATTGTGCGCGTTGCAACTTCCGAAGATTTGGAAAAATCGCGTAACAACAGCAAGCTGGAAAAAAGCGCGTTTAATATCTGCAGAAAAAAGATTGAAAATCACAAGCTTGAAATGAAACTGGTTCTTGTTCATTATCTTCTGGAAGAACCGAAGATTCTTTTTTTCTTTACCGCCGAGAACAGGGTNGATTTCCGCGAACTTGTTAAGGATCTTGTGAGTGTTTTTAAGATGCGCATTGAACTGCGTCAAATCGGAGTGCGCGATGAAGCCAGAGTTATCGGCGGACTTGGAGTCTGCGGACGCGGTTATTGCTGCCACTGTGTTTCCGATAAACTAAAGCCGGTTTCAATTAAAATGGCAAAAGATCAAAAACTTTCCCTTAATTCCGTAAAAATTTCCGGTCCGTGCGGAAGGCTTTTATGCTGTCTTTTTTATGAATATGGTTTTTACTGTGAACAGCAGCGTACTCTTCCGCAGGAAGGGATACGCGTCAGCCATAACAATGAATTCTGGAGAGTTGCAGAAGTTAATCCCGTTACAGGACAGGTCAAATTAAATACCGATGATGGCCGTATTATGACCGTCACTGCCTGNCAATTTGAGCGCACAGAAAATCAATGGAAGATTAAAACTCAATAAAGACTTATCGACTGGCTAAACAAGCTTTCTAATCTCCGACACCAGATAGAACGATCCTGTCCCAAGAACGGGAATATTTTTACTATGTGCGAAATCAACCGCCTCTTTAACAGCCTTCTGCGTATCTTCTATCAACAGNGTTTTGTNCGACTGCGCTGCAAAAGCTTCGTAAACAAGAGCCGGATTGCTTGCTTTAAAAGTTCCNGGAGTGGTGATAAATATTTTCGCAAAATGAGCGCATGCTGTTTTCGCCATTGNCGCCGCGTCTTTGTCGGCGGCGCAGCCGAAGATGAGNACGCCGTCTTCGCCGTAAAGCGAACAGAATGTTTCTATACACAGCGCGAGGCTTTCGGGAGTGTGGGCTCCGTCAACGATAAAGGGCGGCGCTTCTATAATTTTTTCGAAACGTCCCGGAATGTAAAATTTTTTAAGCCCTTGTATGACATCGTCTTCGCTTGTTTCGGGGAAGGCGGTTTTTACAGCGGCAATGGCGAGAGCGGCATTTTCCGCCTGAATTTTTCCGGGTATTGGAACATAGAGCGAAAGCGGAGAAGAGAAGAGCGGTTGACTGCGTAAATGTGAGGAATTAAAAGAAAGGGTAAAATCCGTTCCGCTGTGATGAATTTTTAAATTGGAAATTTCAGCAATTTCCGGTAAATACAACAGTAGGCTTTCTTTCTCTTTTGTTTTATTACGGAAAATTTCCAGCGCTTCGTCTTTTTGTTTTGCAAGAATCAACGGTTTGCTGTGTTTGATAATTCCCGCTTTTTCTCCTGCCACTTCCGCGATTGTATTTCCCAAAAAGGCTGTATGTTCAAGTTCAATTATGGTTATTACGCTGACCAGCGGATCAAGAACGTTGGTAGAATCGAGCCGCCCGCCCATGCCCGTTTCCACGGACATTACGTCGCATTTTCCGCGCTTTGCGCACAGAAAGAAAAAAAGCGTTAATAACTCAAAATATGTCGGCTCACATCCGTCTGCGGTTGTTTCGTCAAAAAGCGGATTTACGGATGCGGGAAGGCGTGTTTCAGTAATTTCCCTAAGTTCATTGCCTGCTGCGCAGTAAATTTCTTCGTCAAAGTACGAACTGCCAAAGCAGATCCGCTCGCGTATATCGCTAATGTGAGGCGACATATAACGGGCGGCGCGGAAACCGGCGGCTTCAAGAATTGCGGCTGCCATTCCTGTAACTGAGCCCTTGCCTTTGGAACCGGCTATATGAATTGAAGGCGCACAGCGTTCAGGATGGCCTGAAAGTCCCATTAACGCTTCCATTCTGTCAATNCGGAAACTTTTCGGNTTTTGTCCCCTCTCAAGATTGATGAACCGCGACAACCACGAAAAAACATCTGATGATGATGTAAAATTACTGCTCAACTTAATTCGTATGTTTTCCCGTATTTAACAATATTAACATTCGGGAATCCGTTTTCTTCAAGATATTTTTTCAGGAAAGACTGGGATTTTTTTTCACCGTGTACAAGAAATATTCCTTTTAAACGCGAAGTATCGACTTCTTTCAGCCATTCCAGCATTTCTTTATAATCGGCGTGGGCGCTGAATGCGTTAATTTCCTCTACATGCGCCTTCAACTTGAACCATTCGCCGTGGATTTTAACTTCGCTTTCACGGTTGCGTATGCGCCGCCCAAGCGTGTTTTCTGCCATGTAGCCCACAGTCATGATAGTTGTGTTGGGGTCCTGTATATTGTGAATAAGATGATGCTGAATACGCCCGGCTTCGCACATTCCGTCCGCCGAAATGATGATAAGCGGCCCTTTATGATCATTTAAATCTTTTGATTCCTGTACGCTGGTTGTAAAATGAAGGCTGTTAAAACCAAACGGGTTTTTATGGTGTTTGATAAAAGCTTTTTTTATTTCTTCACCGTAACATTCCGGGTGTACCTGAAAAATAGTAGTTGCGTTAGTCGCCATCGGCGAATCTACAAAGATCGGTACTTCAGGGATTACTCCGTCATCAACCAGCAGATGAAAATAATAAACAAGTTCCTGGGTGCGTTCAATCGCAAATGAAGGGATAAGAATCTTACCCTTGTTTTTTACAGTCCGTTTTGCTATGTCAGCGAGTTTTTTAACAGCGTCATAGGAGGAATCATGCATACGGTCGCCGTAGGTGCTTTCAAGAATGATATAATCCGGCGCAACTTCGGGAATTGCCGGATTGCGGATAATGGGCTTACCTTTGCGGCCAAGGTCTCCTGTCGCAAGGATATTCAATTCTTCGCCACCTTTTTTTATTTTTATGGCGG
>WRGH01000103.1 GCA_009787285.1 Brevinematales bacterium | reverse complement strand
GAAGGCAATTCCACCCTTGAAGACAGAAAAAACGAAATTGTCGCAAGAGGCCGTTTTATAGAATATGACGATGAAAATGAAATTACTGTTTTTCAAATATCCGTCCGCCTTTTCAAAAATGATTTAGCCTGCCGTTCCGAACACGCAGTTTATAACCGTAAAGAAAAATTACTCGACCTTACAGGATTTCCGGTTGTGTACAAAAAAGATGATGAATTCCGCGCAAACAAAATACGGGTGGATTTGGACACAGATGATGTTACAATGGAAGGCTCGGTAACAGGAACAATTACAAACTAAGGTTATGAAAGAAAAAAAAACGGATACTGAAGATACTGCTCTAAAAAGAGAAGACGGTGTTCATACCCTTGGCGTAGTAAATTTACATAAAAAATTCGGCAAAAAAGAAGTTGTAAAAGGCGTAAATTTTACCATGCAAAACGGGGAAGTAGCCGGTCTTTTGGGCCCTAACGGNGCCGGTAAAACTACAATTTTTTATATGATAGTAGGCTTCCTAGCTCCCACTCATGGAATAGTTACCATGAATGATATTAATATTACGCCAAAACATATGTACCGGCGCGCAAGAATGGGTATTGCCTACCTTCCGCAGGAAGCGTCAATTTTTCGCAAACTCACTGTTGAACAGAATATATGGGCTATTCTTGAAAGCCGCAAGGATATTACAAAAAAACAAAAAAATGAAAAATTGGAAAGCCTCTTAAGCGAGTTCAATATTGGGCGGATACGAAAACAATTCGGATATACGCTTTCCGGCGGAGAGCGCCGCCGTACCGAAATAGCTAGAGCGCTGTCTACCGAACCAAAGTTCCTGCTTCTGGACGAACCTTTTGCCGGAATAGACCCTATCGCGGTCTTTGAAATCAAGCAAATTATCCGCCAACTGGCTAAAAAGGGTATCGGCGTCTTAATTACCGATCATAATGTCCGCGATACTCTGGAAATAACAAACGAAGCCTTTATCATAGCGGACGGCAGTATCTTCGCACGCGGAGACCGGGAAGTTATCCTGAATAATGAAATGGTCAGGAAAGTGTATTTGGGCGCCGAGTTCAGAATGTAGAGCGTCAATTTTATAAAAAACCCTTTATTTTTGAGAATAATATCACTATTTATTAATAATTATCTTGACACTTTTGCCTGTTTTGGTATATTCTTAACATAGATTTTAATATAAATCGGTAAGGGGTATAGCATTGAGTTTGAAACTCTTAATTGGCTCCCTTCTTGCCTTACTTACCGGGTTAATTATTGGCTGGATAATACGATGGCTTTACGCCAGATATCAACTTACGTCGTCGGAGCAGTTTGCTGAACGTATAAGACATGATGCAATTAAGGAAGCTGAAGCTAAAAAGAAGGAAATTCTTCTTGAAGCAAAAGAACAAGTAATCCGTGAACGGAACCAGCAGGAAAGGGAAACCCGGGAGCGCAGGGCTGAATTACAGCGGTATGAACGCCGTGTTGTACAAAAAGAAGAAGCTATAGATAAAAAAACCGCCCAGATTGAGCGGACAGAACAGTTATTTGCGGATAAGGAAAAAGCCTTTCAACAACGCGAAGAATCTCTTTCTCATGAAGAACAGCGTTACAGGTCGGAGCTTGAACGTATTTCAGGATTAACTTCCGAAGAAGCCAAAGCCTTAATTATTCGGGACCTTGAAAACGAAGCAAAACATGACGCTCAATCGCTGATTAACAAGATCGAGCAGGAAGCAAATGTTGCGGCGGAAAAGAGAGCCCGCGATATCCTTGTTACTACAATTCAACGGCTTTCCACAGAAGTAACCGGAGACATAACAATAACCACCGTTACGCTTCCCAATGATGAAATGAAGGGACGTATCATCGGCAGAGAGGGACGGAATATCCGTACTTTGGAAACCCTGACGGGCGTAGATATAATTATTGACGACACGCCTGAAGCGGTGGTGATTTCCTGTTTTGATCCGGTACGCCGCGAAATAGCGAAAATCGCCATGGAGCAGTTGATTCTTGACGGACGGATTCATCCCGCCAGAATAGAAGAAATCGTAATTAAGGTCAGCAAGGATATTTCCCAGAAAATTTTTGAAGAAGGCGAAAAAGTTCTGTTTGACATGGGTATTCACAATATCAAGCAGGACGCTGTCCGCGCGCTCGGACGGCTTTATTTCCGCACCAGTTACGGTCAAAACGTACTCCAGCACTCAAAGGAAGTAGCGGTAATTGCCGGAATGCTGGCAGCCGAAGTCGGCTGCAACCGTGAGCTTGCCAAGCGCGCCGCTCTGTTACATGACATCGGCAAGGGAACAGAATCTGACTCAGATCTGAACCACGCGGAAATCGGCATGGATATGGCGCGCAAAATGGGAGAAGACCCGCGCATTATCAACGCAATCGGGAGCCACCACAATGACATTGAACCGACGTGTATAGAAGCGGTTATTGTGCAAATAGCCGACGCGATTTCGGCAGCCCGGCCGGGAGCGCGCAAGGAAACTTTGAACAACTACATGAAGCGCCTTGAAAATCTTGAAAATATCGCCGCCGGCTTTACCGGCGTAGACAAGTCGTTCGCTATTCAGGCAGGCCGCGAATTGCGCATAATGGTAAATAATGAGGCTGTCAACGATGATCAGACAAGGGAGTTGGCAAAGGAAATTGCTAAAAAGATTGAAAACGATCTCCGCTACCCGGGACGCATCAAGGTAACAATGATTCGCGAGACGCGGATTACTGAGTACGCGCGGTAGGCAGGACGGAATTATCTTTTTTTTACGATTCTCATTACTATATGCGCCGAATGTTTTGAAGCTATAGGTAAAAACTCATCAAAACTTACAGGCGATTCAGTGCCTGCAATGTCNGAGAGCGCTCGTATTACCAATACGGGAACGGAAAAAAGACGGCAGCAATGAGCAATGGCGGCTCCTTCCATTTCCACAGCGGCGGCATCGGGAAAGAGACGGCGCACTGCGTTTATACGCTCCGGTTCATGCATAAAAATATCGCCGGAACCGATTATACCGCGCCGGTGAGTGAAAGAAGCCGGAAGAACGTTTTCCGCTTTTAATTCATCAACAGCGTCTTCGGCTATTTTTATAAGTTTTTCATCAGCGGGAAATATTTGCGGCTGACCGGGAAGCTGACCGGGCGCATATTTAAAAGCGGTAACATCAACATCGTGATAAAGAAGCCCGGTGGATATAACGGCATCTCCGACTTTCAGCTCCGAATGAATGCCGCCCGCAGAACCGGTATTTATAATACAGGAAGGCTTAAACTGCTGAATAAGCAGGGCGCAGCCAACAGCGGCGTTTACCTTGCCGATGCCGCAGCGAAGAACAGTTACATCCTTTCCTTCGATCTTACCTGTATTGAATTCAAACTCTCCCGTTTTTTGAACAGAGAACTTCCCCATAGTTTCACAAAGCAAACTTACTTCATTTTCCATTGCGCCGATAATTCCAATCATAATATCTCCGATTTATGTTGATTTATGTTATAGAAAAATATTCACTGATAGGCCTGCGCCATTCGCTATTGCTGTCTTTCATTTCCCATTCAAAAATTTTCTTTATTGTAAAACTTCCTGTGTCCGAAGCGTTATTATAATTAACTNCCCCAAAACGTCCGCCGCCTATATAACAGACACTCTCATTTGCTTCCGCTTTTTCCGTAACAGCCGCCGACATTTGTTTCGTTTTTTTCCATTCTTCCGTGATCTTTGCAAGTACGCAGTCGAAATGCACAGGCTGACCGGTATCCTTGTCAGAAATTGCGGTAGTTATATCCGTTATTTTCTTTCCGCACCATGGACAGTCAGGAGTTGTAATGGGATTTACAGGGAGAACAGGCGCTGTCCAAAAAAGCCGGTCTGTATTCTGACGGGCTTTTTCGAATTTACCTTCAGTAAAAATACTATCATTGTATTTTTTATCATTTTTTTGAACATCGTCTCTCCTTCCGGAAAAACGATGGCGATTTTTGCGATTATTTCCGTTTTTTCCGCTGCCGCTCATTTCGTCCGCCTTCCATAGCAATATCCATGATTTCATTGCTCAAAACAAGAGCCAGTCTTTGTATGGCGGCATTCAGATAGTCTTCATCATTTATACGCCGCTGTAACAACTCCAGTTCTCTGGAATCCAAAGCCTGTTCTATCATCATACACGCTCCGTGAAGGCAGACGCAAGATGGGTAATTGAGTTATTTTTGACAAATATTACATCAAACCGTACCGTCATCTTATTATATTTTCGATTTTCAGACAGGAAATACTTAGCGGTTTTGATAATTTTCCTCTGTTTTCTGATGTCAATACTGTACTGAAGGTCTTCAAAATTATAAGAATTCCACGATTTTACCTCTATAAAAACGATTGTTTCACCTTCAAGAGCTACAATATCAACTTCACCGTATTTTGAACGAATATTTCTGGCAATTATTTCCATTCCTGCAGTTTTAATAGCCGCTACAGCCTGTTCTTCGCCTTCTTTGCCCCGTAAAGCGCTATTCATCAATACCGTCAAATTCAGAAGGGTCTATTGCTCCTTTTATAAACAGTGTTTTTACATTCAATAAATTAACAATTGTCGGGGTTTCCATATCAAGAACCTCGCCGTTTTTGTCCATTAATATTTGTACAACCGGACGAACAGGGGTACCTGCATTTAAACTTATAACCCTGCCGATAGAACTGTCGTTAAAGCGGACAATTGAACCAATGGGATAAATACCGATTATTTTGGTAAATGCAATAATAACCGCCGGATCAAAACGCCGCGCGTTATCTGCCATAAGATTTTTTATTGCCTGATAACCAATAATCGAATTCCGGTATGATTTTTTGCTGACCATAGCTTCAAATGCATCGGCAATAGATACTATTCTGGCTCCTATATCAATTGCCTCCCCTGAAAGCTGGTCGGGATAACCATTGCCGTCCCATCGTTCATGATGCTGCAGCGCTATTAAATTTACTTCCTTAGGACCAAATAATTCACCGGTAACAATTTTAGAAGTATGCAGAGGGTGACTCTTTATCTGCTCAAGTTCCGCATCGGAAAGCCCGCCTCTTTTTTCGGTAATTCCCTTCGACAGCCTTAGCATACCAACATCATGAAGCAGCGCGCCTGAAACAATATTATGAATTTTATGTTCGTCCAATTTCATTTCGTTAGCTGTCAACGCTGACAGTATTGCGGTATTTACCGAGCTTTTCGCCAGCTCATGGCCTATTACTTCACCGCCAAGAATAAATTCAACAAAGTTATCAGGATAATTCCGTAAATCCTGAAGCAATTGAATTGTGATATTGTCAACTGCCCGCATTTCTATATCAATTGCGGAATTTATGCTGGTAAATACTGCGCTTAATTTATCAATTAAATTTTTGTATGCGCGGTATTGAGCGGAATTTTCATAAACAGTGCTGATTGAAAATATAGACATTGATTTTTTTGGCTTGGCGGTCGGCTGAGGCTGGACGCTTGGCGGCTCATCTAACTCAGGCTGAGCGCTTGGCTGGTCGGGCTGAAGCTGATCGCTCGGCGGTTCCGGCTGAGGCTCGACGCTTGGCGGCTCATCGAACTCAAGCTGAGCGCTTAATTCTTCAAAAGGTTCCGAAAGATTTTCTTCAGGTTCGATTATATAACCTTCCGTACTTACGAATTTAATACCGCAGGAAACAAGAAGATCAATCTCTCTTTGACGTATAGGAAGAAGCTGCGGAACCAATAAATATTGATCATATGTATAAACAGGCTCAGAAAAAATCTGACCTGGTTTAAGATCGCTGGTATCTACTATATTCATTCACTGCATCCTTTATGCGCGGAAAAAATTCCGGCAATAAGATTTTTAGAGTATCTCCCTTTGAAAATCGGTAAAAACAAGAGAAAAATCAATATTTTTTATAAAATTTCTACAAACAAATAACTTTAACAGGGATAACTTAACTTTCCTGCTCTTTTGCCTGAGAACTGTGCTTTGAAGCGGCAGTTTTCTTAACGATAAGTTCCTTGATCTTCGCGCCCTTGCCGATTTTTTCGCGGATGTAGTAAAGTTTTGCCCGTCTTACTTTGCCCGGACGTACTACTTCAACTTTAACAATTCGCGGGGAATGAAGCGGAAATACCCTTTCAACTCCGACGCCGTAGGAAATTTTCCTTACTGTAAACGCCTTTCCTGTCCGGGAATTTTTCAAAGCAATAACAAGACCCTCGTATATCTGAACACGTTCTGTTTTACCTTCCACAATTTTAAAATGAACCTTAACTGTATCCCCAACCTTAAACTGGTCAAGTTCGGGTTTCATTTGAGC
>WRGH01000102.1 GCA_009787285.1 Brevinematales bacterium | reverse complement strand
CTAGATCAATATAAATTAGGTTATCCTGTGGCAGAAGATAAAATACAAACAATGTTTATTTATAACAATAGAACAATAATCCTTAAAGGGATAGAACAAGCAGGAAGAACATATACTTTTATTTTTTCTATATATTAATAATATTAAAAATCCTTTGTTATCCAAATATTTATATCTTCATTTGTTTTTCCATTGAAAAGATCGCCTTTCCCAAGCACGTCTGCAAGATTCCTTAATACTGTAATCAATGTTCGTAATTCATCCGAATCTATCTTATTGTCGCCCATCGCACCAGCAACTGCTGCTTTGTAAGTGTAATATTCTGGAATTCTGCCAGCGTTAGAATCAGTAAGTCCACTGGTTACAATTCCGGCAAGTGCATTTTCTCTCGCGTCTTTTCCGCCTATCAATTTCCCGAATTCGGCGAACGTCGGCGTTAATATCGCGCTTAAAGCGGTTCCTACGCCCGGTATGAGGTTTAAGAGCAATCCCGCGCCAATGCCTATGCCTTGCCCCCACAATTCCCCTTCCGTTCTTGTTTCAGTTACGGCGGCTCCGGCGTAATCCCCGCTTGCCCGTTGCTGCGCCGCCTTAAACCCGGACTCAATGGTTGTTATAATAGTCCTGCTTAACTGGTTTAACGCCGTTTGAATTATCCATGCGTTTTGTCCGCCGAATATACCGCCGTTTTTCATATTCTCACGGGCTTGGTCGCCTTGCACTTGTTTCGCCTGCTGCATAATCGATCCGCGCGCGGTCGTAACGTTGTTAAGAGATTCATACAGTTTGGCGACAGAAGTCCAATCCCCTGTTTTTGTCGCTTCTTCCGTAGCCTTGCGTATCTCGTCATTCAGGGTGGAGATAGTTTTACTTAAATCCTCGACTTGGGTTTTTGCTTGTGAGGTGTCAATATTAAAACGTAATCCAACAGTACCTTGCGCCATTATTATTCCGTAGTGCCTTTGGATACCTGTTCTGTATCTCCTTTTAACTTTTCCCGTACTGCCATGCAAAAGGATAAAACTTTAGCGTATACTTCGTCCGCAAAGCGGGAATCAGGCATATTTATCCATGAAAAATTAGTATCTTTCTTTGCGTCTTCAAACCATTCTGGACCGCTGACAATTATTACGTCCAAAGCGGCGCATTTCTGAATTTCGTATTCTGCTGAAGCGTCAATAGCGGACGGCGGCATACCACCCCGCATTAACGCCGCAAGGCATCCAATAGATATAACCCCCTTTTGTTTAGGATAATTTACCTTAAAATCCCCCCTCGATGTTTTAATGTTGGCTGTTACGGATTTTCCATTCATCATCAAGAAAAAAAGATTATCAATCTTTTCATCTTTTTCTTCCAAGTTAATCTCATCGCAAATTTCCATTTTGCAACTCCTTAAAATATAATCACCGGGCATACGTCCGGTTTATTTACAGTAATTACGAAGCCTGAAAAATATCCATTGTTTCACTTGCTTTACTTGTCTTGCCCATGTTTTCCCCCAAATAAAAAGGCAGCCAAAGACACCGATCTCTCGGAATCTTTGGCTGCCCATTAAGAAGCACACCTGTTACTGGTAAATGTCTTGTTAAATTATTACAAATAAATCCAAATCTATCAACATTAAATTTTGGAAGAAAAGAAAATCTGAAAAGCTCTTGTTTCTTTGCTGGCAAGACGATATAGTGTCCATGTTTCTCCGTATGGGGAATTGTGTAGGTTGTTTGGTTTTAAAGCTTGGGTGGAGGTCAGATAACGCCCAGGCTTGTTTTTTTTATTGGCATTTAGTAAAACCAGTATTTTAACAAAGATTGAATATGGGAAAAACAGCGATTTAAAAGGTTGTTATTTCCGGGGCAAGGTCAGATATGCTCCAGTCTCATTTAAGCCATGGACAGACAAAAACTATATGAATTTAGATAATTCCGATACCTTGTCGGTATGTTGATCAAACGGATGTCCGCCTCAAGGCGGAGATGTAAGCCGCCTTAATCAGAGAATTCGGTGAGGTGGAATTTGGGGAAATATCAGATATAAGCCTATTACTGCTTTGTATAAAAACCAGAATTCCCAACTGCAACGAACCATATCAGATGTAAGCCTATTACTGCTTTGTATGGGTACTTAATCCAAGCACACACCCCTTTTTTAAGTTCAGATGATTAATAGTGCTTATGGAAACTTCAAAAATGTTAGCAAGTTCAACATTGGAAACCCATGGGCATAAAGCTATATATTCAATAATCCTTTCCCTCCGTTCACCGGCTTTCGCTTTTCGTGATATTCCAGAGAGAAGTCCTCTTCGCCTCTGTATTTCCGTAAAACCGTTCTGGGTATGTTTTGCGGCAGTCCACTTGATGACAGACCTTACTATGCTGTAAACCTCCCTCAATGGCAGTGGAGGGGTGAAATTCATGTTGTAATTTTTGGCNTAGTTTTCCACATCGAACCAGTAAAATTCGTTATTNANAAACCCACCTTTTCTGTATGACTTATAAGCGTATTTTGCCGTGTATTTGAAAAGAGTACAGTTTCTNCCAAGACCTAAAGGTTCAAGATCAATCCTNTTGTCCGTGTAAGGTTCCAAGTCAAGATGACTGGCCAACCCCGGCAAGTCGTATAGCTCGTTTTGCCATATACTCACCTTCCAATAATTGTGGATTGGGTTTTTTGAAATGAGTTTTGAATAACATGGATCGGCTTCCAGTTTTTTAGTCATTGCCACATCTATTGAAGCGGCATAACGGATCGGGCTTTTGTGTACTTTTGGGTTATATTCAGCGGTCAATACCGGGTTTTGTAAACCATAGAATAAATGGGCGTGTCCGTTTTCGGGGTTCATCGCGATTATTGTCGGAGTGGGAGCGTTTGCATCTTGCCAGTCGATAATGGCAGTCGGTCGGTCAACATCATAGACTAACCAGTAACATTCATAAGGTGAATTATGCTGTATGTATTTGTTTTTAAGTGCATTGGCTTTCTCTTGAATAATGAGCGCACCGAGCCTGTTAGTACAATACGGCTTTTCAGGAAGCGAAGCGACAAAATAATCTAATACATCGGGGTCTTTAACCTGTAGATGTTCCCGACTCATAACGACTCCTTTTGGGAGCCTTTATTGCCGGTTGTTCCTGGTCGATAAAGACTTTCAATAAATAATTAGACGGTATTGTTTTTATTCTCAATAATGCCGCTTAATCCGTTTTTGCCTCCATAGCACATGAATCAATATTGGCATACATACTATCCGGTATGTATTTTTCTGATGTATGTTTATCAAAGAAAAATACTGGTTTCCCATTTTGGAATTTGGCCCTTATAATAATTTCCCCCCACGCAATATTTTCGCTTTCCTTATTAAATTTATTTATGAAAGACTCTGGGATTCTCATAGTTTCTCCATTCCATTGATCTTAAATGCAATTTTCTTATACAGACTTTTGTGCGGATTGACACATTTAATTTCAAACCCTTTCCATTTTAAAACGTTGATTCAAGCCCTGACAGGGTTTTTTTGTTATTAGCGCCGTCCGGCGGATCGCTAGCGGCATTTATAAGTCGATTAAGCACCGGGGCGGCAAGTATTGTTCCAAGAGCATATCCACCAGACATAACAAATTTGTCTTTCATACCGTCATTTATCGCCTGAATAATTATTTCTGGCGACCGAGTTATTAAATGGGTTTTTAATAGGCTTCTGGTCTGACCCCAGTTTATAACCGGGTCCGGCGTTTTAACCTTATTTTGAGAATAGAGCGTATCCCAATTTTGAAGGTATGCTTTTTCTACCCTTTCCATATCGTTTACAGGTTTACGCTCCTGCAAGGTTAATTCCTTTGATTTATGTTTTGAAGATGTTTCTTCATCAGGTGGTTCGTTAGAATCGCAGGATATTTCTTCATCTTCATTTCCATTGTTTCGCAATTTTTCCGAGTTGCTTTCACTTGCTTCCTTTTGCTTCATTTTGCTTCGTCTTGCTTCGCCGCTTCGTTTGCCACCTTTTCGCCCGTTTGACCGCTTTATTCTGTTATTGTCCATGAGGGGCTTCATAAACATCATAGCTGTTTCAGGTGCCCCGGACAGTTTTGTTTCTTTATCGTCCAGAGCATAGTCCGTTAAAGCAATAATTGTTGTTTTAAAATCTTCTGGGGAAAATTTTTTTAACACATCGGAAAATGACCTATAAAAAACAAATGAATTAGTTGGCATTATTTCTCCTTCATTACCATACGGCGCGACGTGTATTTTACTTTTACCTTATGAACAGGGGCATTGTTTTTTATTTTAGAATTGGTTATTATTTTAAAACCGCTTTTACAGCCCCTTAAATATCCTGCCCGGAGTTGGGGGTTTTTTTTATGTTTCATGGTTTTTCCCCTCCGCAACCCTTGCGAATTGCCCATGGTGTAGTTTTGCCGCTTTTGCATACGCCGCTGCGGCAGCTTCAGGTTTTTTAAAACTACCCAGACAGTAATTTTTTTTATTTGCCGTAATTTTCGCTCGGAATCTTTTCCTTTTGCGTCCCTTATCCAAATTAACACCTTTAAATCCGGTACTGTTGTTTTTTTGCTTGCCTCGATTCATCATGTTTTCAGAATGGGAGCATACCCGCAGGTTTTGACGGCGATTGTCCAGCTTATTTAAATTTTTATGATCAATTTCCATGTCTTCAGGAGCGTTCATAATAATACGGTGTAACAATTTCTCACCTATCATCGCGTAACCGCCAGAGCTTATTCTTAAATTGGACAGATCAAGTCCTTTCAAGTCTTTTTTGTCTAGAAAAATTTCCTGATTGCCGATAACTATTTTAATCACTTTAGCTGTCATCGCCTTGCCCCGTAGTGGTTTCCCCAGCGTCAGCCTCTTTTGTTCCGGTATCCCGCATGGATTCCGTAATCGTATAGATAATATCTACAAGCCGCCCGGAGTGAATCCGTAAGGATACAGCCACTTGCCCGTATTTAATTCTTGAGATGTTTTCAAGAAGCCGGTTTGCTATTGATCCGGCAATTTGTTTTTCTATGCCTGTCTTCATGCTGGGTCCTTCACTGTATGCTGTGAAAGCCATTTGTCGATTATTTCTTTTCGGTACAGCACCCTGCGCCGGATTTGCGTTTTTGGAATAGAAAGTCGATCCAGCGTTGTTTTACAAACGCCCAGATACGCCGCCGCTTCTTTCCGGCTTAGGACTTCTTTTGTTGATTGAGTATTTGTCATTGTATACCCCTTAATTTGTTTTTCCGCACTTCTATTTTTCACGGTACATTTAGAGGGTATTAGATATTACACTTTTTGAGTCTAGACAAATATTATTTATTTCGTCTCATAGACAGTAATACACGCTATAGAAAATTAATTGTCCACATTTCGCATAACGATAAATCAAGCAAGAATCTTTTGTATTTTCTCTTTGGCTGCCAGTAATGTTTTAATATCTCTTGTGTCATAGACATTATTAATTATCTCCGCAATGGATTGTAATTTATCTTGTAGTTTTCTTTGCTCTTTCTCCTGATGTTCAACTTCCCTTCGATATTCCATCACAATCTTTTTAATCTCTTTAAAATCCTCTGATTTATCTGGTTTTAACAAATTAGCATTTTTACCGGCAAGCTTTCTCAATGAACCTCTTTTTATCGGTTTACCATTTATCAAAAAAAAATATTCAATCGGAGCCCAAAAACCACCGGGGGTATATGTTTTATTTGAGTCTCTGTTCTTGCAGAAATATTCAGCAAGGCTTGTTTTACTTTTTGTCCATAGGTATTTATTGCCGATACGCTTAATTATACCTTTATCCTTGAGTATATCAAAATCTATAGAAAACCATGGATTACTTGCAAACAAGGTTATAGGGTTCTTTGAATCTCTATTCAATACATTATTCCCCCGCCGCCCGTAAATCAGGTAGCAACTCCCTGAATGTATTGATTGCCGTTGTCTGTATTATTTTCCGGTCGCTCTCTGTCTGGTGTTCCCCGTAATGAGCAAGCATTGAATCTGTAAGGTGTCCTGTCTGCGATTTCAAAAGTTTCTTTTCAAGTTTCCCCATGAGGTATGTGGTGTAAAAATGCCGCCAGCCGTGAAACACGTATTTCCCCGCTTCGCTTTTTGAGAAACCGCTTTTAATTAACGAAGCTCGGAGTTCTTTTACAAATTGCTGTCCCTGCATGGGAACTCCGGCTTTATACTCTGTCCAGAAAACAAAACTGTCCGGGGATACTCCCCATGGGCTTTGTTTTGCCTGTTGAATAAGTCCATGTAATAAATCGGGGAATGGAAGCTCTACAGTCCGGGGCTTGTTATTTTTTGGAAGTTTTAAACCGTCCAATCTT
>WRGH01000101.1 GCA_009787285.1 Brevinematales bacterium | reverse complement strand
CCCATGTTTTGTATTACTTCCTCAGTATCAACTAGGACAACTTCGACAAATTCATCTTCGTCAAGGTTTTGTTTTCCGCAGTTTTCCAGTTCCTGCGCGAGAAAAAAGTGAACCTTGTTTGACATTATTGCCGGATTTGGGTTAAACTCCCCTATTTTTTCGATCTTTCGCGGAATATATCCTGTCTCCTCGCGCAGTTCTCTGAGCGCCGCTTCCTTCGGGTTTTCCCCTTCCTCGAACACGCCGCCTGGAAATTCCAAGCTTAAATCCATAGCNCCGTGNCGCCACTGCCATACCATAACAAATTTTTTCCCCTGCGCAGTTTCAACGACAGGNACAACAATAGCCCAGTCTTTAGCTTCAATAACCGTAAAAGCCTGAGGTTTGTTTTGGTTAACCTGAGCTTCCGGTGATTTACAGTATGATTCCCATATTTTGAATATTTTACAATCTAATATCGGTTTCCGGTTTTCTTCGTTCCAAACAAGCTTATTTTGATCCATAACTGTAAAAATAACGGCTTATTTGCTTTTAGTACAGATATTCGGTTTTATTCTCAAGACTTGCTTGTTTCTAATACCCTGTATAAAATGAAGCAAAATTGAATGAAAGCATATCTTGATATCGTACAAAAAATACTTGCCTGCGGTTATAAAAAAAACAACCGTACCGGTACTGACGCTCTTACCATTGCCGGGGCAATGTTTGAGCATGATATGGCGGAAGGGTTCCCNCTGTTAACNACGAAAAANGTCCCCTTNCGTCTGGTTGCTTGTGAACTGGAATTTTTTATTCGCGGAATTACCGGTAAAGAATGGCTTCAGGAACAGGACAACCATATATGGGACGAATGGTGCAGTCCCGATATTGTTCCTTATGCTAGGGATAAGCAAACAAGGGCTAGGATGATGAAAGAGAGCGAACTTGGCCCCATTTACGGCTGGCAATGGCGGAATTTCGGCGCGAAGTACATTGCGTTTAACAAACCTCCTGAGGGGCAGGGGTGTGATCAGCTACGGCAGGTTGTTAATACCTTAAAAACTGATCCTGACAGCCGCCGTATGATTGTCAGCGCATGGAATCCGCTGGACATTCCACGAATGGCGCTGCCGCCGTGCCATTATGCGTTTCAGGTAACGGTTATTGACGGTAAATTGAACCTGCTCTGGAACCAGCGTTCTGTTGATGCTGCGCTTGGCTTGCCGTTTAACATAGCCAGTTACGGCTGTCTTTTGCATTTGCTGGCTAAGGAAAGCGGTTTAGGCGAAGGCAGGCTCATCGGTTTTTTGGGCGATGTCCATATCTATGTGAACCATGTTGACGCTATTAAGCGGCAGTGCGCCCGTTCTCCAAAAACGCTGCCGAGGATAAAAACGCAAAACTTCGCTTCGATTTTTGACTGGCGCTACAGCGACACAGTTGTCGAAGACTACAATCCGCATCCTGCGATCAAATTTGAAATTGCGGTGTAATTATGCGGGAAATAATCATTATTGCGGCAATAGCGGAAAACCGTGTTATAGGCAAAAATAATGCNATTCCCTGGTCGCTTAAGGAAGATATGGCGCATTTCCGTAAGCTGACAAACGGCTGTCCTTGTATCATGGGCAGAAAAACATGGGAATCTCTACCCAAAAAGCCGCTTCCCGGNCGGTTGAATATTGTTGTTTCTAAGACGATGACGGCAGGCGGCGTTGTAAATAACGACGCTGTTACCAACGGCGTCGGCGGCGAAGATGTAAATTTTTTCCCCTCCCTGCCCCTCGCCGTTGAGTATTGTTCCGAATATAAAAAAATATTTATCTGCGGCGGACAGGCAATTTACAGGCAGGCGCTGGAATTTGCGGATAAAATTGAACTTACCTTGATTCACAAACAGTACGAAGGCGACACTTTTTTTCCTGAAATAGACGCCGCATACTGGCGGCTGTCCAATACTGAAGATTTTGACATATTTTCGTTTATCACATACACTAGAATCAAAAAAAAAGAGGAGTATCTATGAAAGGACCAATCTTGGTTGTACTTGCCGCAGGTATAGGAAGCCGTTACGGCGGACTGAAACAAATGGATAAAATAGGAAAAAACGGAGAAGTACTGCTTGATTATTCCGTGTACGATGCCATAAAATCGGGATTTGAAAAAATAGTTTTNATTATACGTCATGATATTGAAAAGGATTTTAAGGAGCAGGTTCTTGCCGGAATGGGCTCGAATGTAAAGTATGAACTGGCTTTTCAGGAACCGGACAGTTTGATTCCTCAGGATATTTTTGCGGCGGCTCAAAAAGCGGGAAGAACAAAACCATGGGGAACAGGACACGCTCTTCTTTGCGCCGCGGACAAGATTGACGCTCCGTTTACGATTATTAACGCCGATGATTTTTACGGAAGGGAAGCCTTCGCCGTTATGGGCAAATATCTTGCCGGAAAGGAAGCCGCTGTCTCAGCAATAGTTCCCTACCGTCTTGACAGAACATTAAGCCCGCAGGGAACAGTAACGCGCGGCGTCTGTGAAGTCAAAAACGGCTGTCTTACCGGAGTCGATGAGCTTACCGCAATTGAGAAAAAAGACGGACGTATTTTTAACACCGCTTCTGACGGCTCAATACGCGAACTTTTGCCGGAAACTCCGGTATCGATGAACTTTTGGGGTTTCCCGCCTGACATAATCCCTGCTTTTAAAAATTATTTTGATGATTTTCTGAAAACTTTTGCGGCGAATGTTGAAAAACAAATTAAAAACGAATGTTTTATCCCGAAAGCCGTTGATCATTTCATAAAACAGGAAATTGCAAAAGTTAAAGTATTATCCGCAAATTCTGACTGGTTCGGCGTAACATATAAAGAAGACAGGGAAGCGGCAATAAAAAAAATTGATGAATTGACATCTGCAGGCGTATATCCCGCGCCGTTATGGGAAAAATGACAAGTCCTGTATTAATATTATTAATAACCGCATTTTTGTCATTTATGCCTATTTCCGAATTACGCGGAGCGATACCGTTTGCAATTGTAAACGGTATCCCCTGGTATTGGGCTTATCTGTTTGCCGTAATAATTAACGCCCTAGTCGCGCCAGGCTGCTGGATATTTCTTGCAACCGTACACAAGCTTTTTTACGGCGCAAGCCCGGAAAAAGGCATTCGCTGGTATAAAAATTTCTTTGACCGCTTTGTTGAAAAAGCGCGCGATAAAATTTCGGTAAAACTTGAGAAATGGGGCTGGCTTGGAATCACTGTTTTTGTGGCAATCCCCCTGCCCATAACAGGCGCGTGGACAGGAACGCTTGGCGCATGGATACTGGGCGTCAGCAAAAAACGCACAATGGCGGCTGTTATTGCCGGCGTTGTTATTGCGGGAGCAATTGTAACTGCGGTGTTTGTTTTGGGAATTGAAGTATTTACCTTTTTTATTAAGAAAAATTATTTACATCAATACAAATAGGTTGTTTTAATGGTTACCTGATTATATAATATCTGAAGGAGGATAAAATGGCTGAATTAAAAGGCTCAAAAACAGAACAAAATTTAAAAGATGCGTTTGCGGGAGAATCTCAGGCGCATGTTAAGTATCAGTATTTTGCTTCAAAAGCGGAAAAAGAAGGCTATCAGCAAATCGGCGCGATATTCTGTGAAACTGCTCAAAACGAGAAAGAGCACGCGAAAATATGGTTTAAGCTTTTGCATGACGATAGTGTTCCGCCTACTACTGACAATCTAAAGGCCGCCGCGGACGGTGAAAATTATGAATGGACGGATATGTACGCCGGTTTTGCAAAAACAGCAAAAGAAGAAGGCTTTAATCAAATTGCCGCGCTGTTTGAAATGGTAGGCAAAATCGAAAAAGAACACGAAGAGCGATACCGCAAATTGCTAGCCAATGTCGAAGGCGGTCTTGTGTTTTCACGGGACGGCGATCAGGTTTGGCAGTGTTCCAACTGCGGACACATTATTGTCGGCAAAAAAGCTCCCGAAGTCTGCCCTGTATGCAAACATCCNAAGGCGTATTTTCAGATTAAGGCGCAGAATTATTAATCGTGGAAGCGGGAATTAGCCGGCAGCAGGCATGGGAACTTCTCAAACAGTACAATAAAGACACCTTCCATTTACAGCACGCACTGACAGTGGAAGGAGTGATGAAGTGGTTCGCGGCGGATCAGGGCTTTGCTAATGAAAGCGAGTTTTGGGCTGTCGCGGGTCTGCTTCATGACATCGACTTTGAACAATTTCCCGATCAGCACTGTGTAAAGGCGCCGGAACTTCTGCGCGCCGCAGGCGCAAGCGAGGAATTGATTCACGCTGTGTGCAGTCACGGTTACGGTCTTACTATTGCAGATGTCAAACCTGAACACACTATGGAAAAAATTCTTTTTGCCTCCGATGAGTTGACCGGACTTATATGGGCGGCTGCTATTATCAGACCGTCAAAAAGCGTCATGGACATGGAAGTGAAATCGGTCAAAAAGAAATACAAAACCCCCGCCTTTGCCGCCGGATGTTCCCGCAAGGTAATAGAAGACGGCGCGGCTCTTTTGGGCTGGGAACTGGATTTTTTAATTGAAAAAACCATTCTTGCCATGAGAAGCTGCGAGGCCGAAGTTAACGCGGCGATCGCCGCAGTCAAAAATATTTAAAATTTTCCGTTTGTTATGAGCGAAAAAGCTATAATCGCCATGTCGGGCGGCGTTGACAGTTCTGTCGCCGCCGCCCTTATGCTTGAACGGGGTTTTAAATGTGTCGGAATAACGCTCAAGCTTTACAATGGCGAAAGCCGCTGCTGTTCCTTTGCCGATGTAAACGACGCGAGGAACGCCGCTTTCAGTTTAGGCATGGATCATTATGTTCTTAATTTTACCGAAGAATTTGACAAGCAGGTAATACGCCATTTTATAGAAACTTACGAACAGGGAGCGACGCCCAATCCCTGCATTGAATGTAACCGCAGCATAAAGTTCAACCTGCTTCTTTTACGCGCGCTGCAGCTTGATTTTGACATTCTTGTAACAGGCCACTATGCGCGCGTAACGCAGGATACGGCTAGCGGCAGGTACTTGCTTCAAAAAGCGTTAGACGAAAAGAAAGACCAAAGTTATGTGCTTTACTGTCTTACCCAGCAGCAGCTTCAAAGAGCGCGTTTCCCGCTCGGCGAATTAACCAAAAATGAAGTGCGTAGAATTGCCGCGGAAAAAAAACTTGGCAATGCGGCAAAAAGCGAAAGTCAGGACATCTGCTTTGTGCCTGACGGCAATTACGGCGATTTTATAGAAAGGTACACAGGTAAGAAATATCCTCACGGTAACATAATCGATCTTGAAGGTAAAACAATAGGCAGTCACAGCGGCATTATCCGCTATACAATCGGTCAGCGCCGGGGATTGGGCGTTGCGGCTAACGTTCCTGTATATGTAACGGCGAAATCAGCCGCTGACAATACTGTAACTCTGGGGACGGATGACGCTCTTTTCAGCAAATCCCTGACCGCGAATAATATTAATCTTATTGCCTGCGCGGATTTAAAAAAACCAATGCGCGTAATGGTAAAAACCCGTTACTTGCAAACTGCCCAGGGCGCGGTTGCGGAACAAACGGGAGAAGATACTTTACACATTGAATTTGACAATCCCCAGCGCGCCATTACCCCCGGGCAGGCGGCGGTAATGTACGATGGGGACATTGTTGTAGGCGGAGGAACAATTGCTTAAGAGCCGAACATCTGCTTTGTTAATGCCGGCGATGAATACCAGAGAGTAACAGGTTCATTTCTGCGGGTATTCACCTTTAGGTATATATAACCGCTCTTTAAGTCCCATGAAGTTTCATAAGGCCGCATCTCTTTAATAATTTCGTCACGAAGNCGCGTGGGACCGTATTTTTCAGTAAGCTCTTTTTGGACATCAGTGTAACACTTCATTAATTCGTCAAGGCTGAATGTATGAAAATAGTATGTCCCGCCTTCAAGGCCGTTCTTTGAAAAATATGCCACCATAAATGCAGGGTATCCTGATACTATAAGATTATCATAAACCAAGGATTGAAGTCCGTTGATCTCATCTGTATGTACCGGTTTTCCCATTTTTGCAGTAAATGCATCACGGCTTGTTCCCCATGCAAAATTGTGAAAGGCAACTTCAACGTCATCTTCGGCATACAACGCAGGCGCAATCGCCAGCGCTAAAATAATTAACAGCTTTTTAATGATACACCCCCTTATTATTATCGGTAAAAACAAATAATAAGTTAAAATGTGTTTATTTGCCGGCGATGAGATTTGAACTCATACCCCCTTACGAGGAGGGGATTTTAAGTCCCCAGTGTCTACCATTCCACCACGCCGGCAAAAGCACGCCGT
>WRGH01000100.1 GCA_009787285.1 Brevinematales bacterium | reverse complement strand
GCCATAAATATCGCACGCAAAAGCGCGCAGGGTATTAAACCCCTCAATACAAACAAAGAATCTTCATTGTATATGGCGGCGTTGCGCATAACAAATACGCTGCGGAAATTCTGTGTCAAATACTATGAATTTAAGAAAAATGTATTAAATCTTGCAAAAGATTTTGTTTGAAAAACAGAAAACACGGAAAACTGCAGTAACGACATTTCGGCAATTTATGATGCGCGGGATAAAGACGCNTTTTNCCTTTTTAAAGCGGCGGTTAGATGTTTTAATCCTGCGCGGCTCAAAAATATTTAACCGCTTAATTTAGAAATTATGCGGTTAAAATTTGCCATTGACTTTTCTCAATCCTTAGATTAAAATTAACATTATGAATCTGAAAACAGTACTCACTCCGGATACAATAGACCTTCACCTGAAAGGTTCCACTAANGAAGAAATAATCAACGAACTGCTTGATATTCTTGTTAGGACAGGAAAAATACAGGACAGAGCAGCAGCATTAAGCGCAGTAATGGACAGAGAAGAAAAAATGTCNACAGGCATGAAACACGGNATAGCAATTCCGCACGGTAAATGCGCATCTACGCAGGATTTGGTTGCATGTATCGGAATTTCCGAAAAACCGGTAGATTTCGATTCACTTGATCACCAGCCGTGCAGAATCTTTATTATGACTCTTTCGCCTGTAGAAAAAACAGGTCCGCATTTGCAGTTTCTTGCCGAAGTAAGTCTTTTGTTTAAAAGCTCGGAGAAACGCAAAGAAATTCTTGAAGCAAAAACACCCGAAGAAATCCTGAAAATACTGGCGGAATAACGACCCCAGTCAAAGGGGATACAATGCAAATAAAAGGAAATCTGATCCTCGATGATGAAGGCAGAACCCTGATTTTGCGCGGGGCAAATCTGGGCGGGGATTCTAAAATACCGTTTTGCAAAACGGGAGNTGAAATTTCTCCTTCGTTCCTTGACAGAAAAATGCCTGTTTCTTTTACAGGAAGACCGTTCCCCCTAGAAGAAGCGGAGAGTCATTTTAAACGGTTAAAAAAAGGCGGGCTGACTTTCCTCCGGTTGATTGTTACTTGGGAAGCAGTTGAACATGAGGGACCCGGAATTTACGATGAAGCGTATTTGGCATACCTCAGGAAAATTCTTATGGCAGCCGAAAACGAAAACATCAGCGTCTTTATCGATCCTCATCAGGATGTTTGGAGCAGATGGTCGGGCGGAGACGGCGCTCCCGCATGGACAATGGAAAAACTTGGCATGGATACGGATTTGTTCGACAGAAGCGGCGCCGCCGTTACAAGACAGCGTTACAGTCTTTGCCATAACAATGCTCAATATCCAAAAATGCTCTGGCCCAGCAATTACAACCGTTATGTGACTGCAACCATGCTCAGCCTGTTTTTTGCAGGTAATACTTACGCCCCGGATTTAAAAATAGAAAATGAAAATGCGCAGGACTGGCTGCAAAACCGCTACATCGCGGCTTTCCGCCATGCGCAGCGCCGCTTAAAAAATTGCGCCGCCATTAAAGGCTGGGAGACGATAAATGAACCGCACTTCGGTTTTATAGGATATTCGGACATTGAAAAAACGGAAGAAAGCGTAATACCGACAGGTCCGCGCCCAAGTCCTTGGCAGACTATACAGGCTGCGTCAGGATACTCCGTAAAAGTTCCCGTATACAGCGTCTTTGGAAAAAAAATATCGCATTACGAAGTTTTTAATCCTGAAGGAATATCACTGTTCAAAGAAGGTTATAGCTGTCCGTGGAAACAGGCGGGCGTATGGCAGGATTCAGGTGAACCTAAACTTTTACGCAGCGGTCATTTCAGCAAATACAATGGGAGGCGTCCTGTTTTTACAGATGATTTTTTAAAGCCGTTTATCGTCAAATATATCAACGCGATGAAGGAAGCTGATGATAACGCCTTTTTCTTTATTGAAGGGCTGCCGGGATGTACAAAGGCGGATTCACATATGTCATGGGATGAAAACGATCCGCCCAATGTAATAAACGCATTTCACTGGTACGATGGATTCTCTCTTTTTACAAAATGTTTCCGGTCATGGTTCACGCTTAACGCCGACAAAGCAAAATTAGTTCTGGGTAAAAAAAACATAATAGCGTGTTTTACCGACTGCCTTGCAAAAGGTATCGGGCATACAGTGCAAAAAATGAAGAACAAGCCTTCCCTGTTGGGAGAATTCGGACTTGCGTTTGACATAAACAATCGTAAGGCTTTTAAAACCGGTAATTATTCGTTACATGAAAAAGCTCTGTCCATGTACTACGACGCCGTCGACGCAAATATGCTTCATTCGACTATATGGAATTATTCAGCAAGCAATACAAATAAATACGGAGACAGCTGGAACGATGAAGACCTTTCAATTTTTTCCGAAGGCAGGGAAAGAGCAATAGCGGGCTGGAAACGCCCATACCCCATGGCTGCTGCGGGAAAACTTCTAAAGTTTAAATGGGACACAAAACGCAGAGAATTCATTTGCCGTTTCGAAGCGGACAAGAATATAAAAGCGCCAAGCATAATTTATCTGCCTGCGGAAACCTTCGGCGGTAATTCAGACGTTTCACCAAAGATAGAAACCGGCGGCTTACGTTATGAACATAACAAAGAAGAACAGCGCTTATTTGTCTACAATGACGATTACAGCGGAGAAGCGATAATTAAGGTGCGGTTATAATACGGCTGAGAAACATTTTCATCCTTTTCATCAAGGCCGACCTCAGCAAGGCGTGCTTTTTCTTCCTTTATAAGACGGACATGGAAACGGCTTTCTATTTTTCTGCGGTTTTCCAAAATCCTGCTGATGTATCTTAATGTTACTTCCGGCGCTCCGGTAGTTTTCACTCTTCCTGTACCGGCATTGTACATAGCAAGGGCGGAAATTTCGTTGTTTCCCGAATTAAGACAGTGGCGCAAATGTGCAATGCCGTAATACGCATTTATGTCAACATCAAAAAAAAATGAAGCATCAAGATTTGGAAAAGATTTATTATTAAGCTGAAACAGCCCTCGGTCAATGCTTCCGTCGCGATTATAACGGTTTATTGCATTTGGGTTAAACTTGCTTTCTTCCCAGCTTAACGCGAAAGCAAGAGACGGCGGCACGTCAAATTTATCGGCGTTTTTCAGAATAGCCTGTACGACCTTCCTGTTTGAGCATATATAAGAGAAAAAATCTATTACCCATTCGCGGTATTCAGAATTACGAAAATACTCCAGAACCGGATCATGGATATTATCAGTTTCCGCCAATGAAAAATTCCATTCATCCTCTTCAGATTCATCTGCCGAAATTATTTCAACAGGAGGAGACGAAGGCGCTTTATATACGCCGTTATTTACCGCAATCAGCGCGCAGAAAGAAACGGAACATAACACACCTAAAAACAGAGGTATTACCGCTTCTATCTTTGCTTTACAGAAATTCATTTTTCTATCGCCCGGACTCTTATAATTCCTTCCACTTTATGGATTCTCTCCAGCACAGCGCTTGAAATCTGCTGTTCGGTATCAATGATGTTATACGCATATTCATCGCGATGATGATTGATAAGGTCTGTAATATTCAAATTTGCGCCGGCAAGAAGGGTTGTAATTTGTCCTACCATGTTGGGAATATTTTTATTTATCACAAGCAGTCTGTTGGGAGCGCGCTGGTCAAGTTTGCAGCGGGGGAAATTAACGGAATTTCGTATTGCCCCCGCCTCAAGATAATCCATTATCTGTTTGACAGCCATTACTGCGCAGTTATCTTCCGCTTCCGGCGTAGACGCTCCAAGATGCGGAATGCCGATGACTTTCTTACAAGCCAACAGTCAACTGTGGGAAAGTCAGTAACATAGGCGCTTAATTTCCCTGATCCCAACGCTTCAATAATATCCTTATCCTTTACAAGCGCATTACGTGAAAAGTTGATTACACGGGCGTCCTTTTTCATGATGCGGAATTTTTCCGCGTCCAAAAGCCCCTTGGTATTGTCGCCTAACGGAATGTGCAATGTAATATAATCAGACTTCATAAGAAGGCTTTCAAGAGTATCGGCGCGGACAACTTCGCGCGAAAGATTCCACGCGGCGTCTACGGAAATGTAGGGATCGTAGCCGATAACGTCCATACCCAGCGAAATTGCGTCATTGGCGACCATTACGCCGATTGCGCCAAGTCCTACTACGCCGAGCGTCTTGCCCTTAAGTTCAGGTCCCGTAAATCTGGATTTTTCTTTTTCTACCAAATCCGCAACATCGGTCTTATCCGCAACTGAAGCAGTCCAATTAATGCCGCCTACAATGTCTCTTGATGAAATAAGCAAGGCCGCAAGAGTCAGCTCTTTGACTGCGTTTGCGTTTGCGCCGGGAGTATTGAACACAACTACCCCGCTCTCGCTGCACCGCTGAACCGGAATATTGTTATAACCCGCTCCCGCTCTGGCAATTGCCAGTACGGAAGAAGGAATCTCCGTACTGTTCATGTCTGCGCTGCGCACCAGAATAGCATCCGGATTTAGAATATCACTTGCAATTTCATACTTGTCCCTAGGGAAAAGCTCCAGCCCAAGCGGGGAAATTTTATTTAATGTCTGAATACGAAACATATTTTTTCCTTATCTAATGATGAAATCAACCTTCAAATTTTTCCATGAAGCTGATTAACGCCTTTACTCCGTCAAGCGGCATGGCGTTATAAATGCTTGCCCTCATGCCGCCGACCAGCCTGTGTCCGGCAAGATTGATAAGACCCTCAGCCGCCGCTTCTTTTACAAACCGTTTTTCAATTTCACCTTTCTTCGATTCATCCTGCTCACTCGGAATAAACGGAATGTTCATCAAACTGCGGTACTGCTTTTCTACAGGCGAATAAAACATTTTTGAAGTCTCAAGGTAGTCATAGAAAAGCCCTGCTTTTTCACGGTTGATTTTTCCCATCGCTTCTACGCCGCCCAATTTTTTAAGCCATTCAAGAACAAGCCCTATTATGTAAATACCGTAGCATGGCGGAGTATTGTACATAGAGCCGTCTGCGGCGTGAATATCGTAACGAAGCAAGAGCGGAGTCCAGTCGGGAGCCTTGCCGATTAAATCTTCACGGACGATGACAACGGTTGTTCCCGCAGGTCCGAGGTTTTTCTGAGCGCCGGCATAAAGAATGCCGAATTTGCTTACATCAAGCGGTTCGGAAAGTATACAGCTTGAAATGTCCGAAACCAGCGGGACAGAACCGGTATCCGGCAGTTTATCCCATTTTGTTCCGACAATGGTATTGTTCAGCGTGATGTGATAATAAGCGTCGTCCGCCGCCGGCGCAGGAGCCGCCGGAATATAGGTATAAGCCTTGTCTTTGGAACTCGCCCTGACATCAACAGAAGCGTATTTCGCCGCTTCTTTCGCCGCCTTGTCGGCCCAAATGCCTGTGTCAATATAGGAACACTTTTTGCCCTTGCCCGGAGAATCGCCGGCGGCAAGGTTAAGGGGTATCATGGAAAACTGAAGTGAAGCGCCGCCCTGTAAAAAAAGCACCTTGTAATTGGAAGGAATACCCATTAACTCGCGCAGNAAGGCTTCCGTTTTTTCAATAATGGGCTTAAAGTCCTTAGAACGATGGCTCATTTCCATTACGGATTGCCCCGTTCCGTTAGTATCAGTCATTTCGGCGGCAGCTTTCTCAAGAACCGGCAGCGGAAGAGCAGAAGGACCAGGTGAAAAATTATACACTCGCATATTGTCTCCAATTTCTCGAATTTAAGCCTACTATATACAATTACCGTTATTTTGTCGAGAGGCGGTATGAAGCCGCTGTTACCCGTAATTATCTTTTGGCGGGCAGTGCAAAGCCCCTGCGGACGGTTATAAGTATTTGCGGGTTAATGTTACGCAATTACTGCGTTCTGTATTTCAGACCATTGGCCGATTTGGGCACGCTCGTTCTGCCATGAGAGGGCGATGTAAACTGTGCGGCCTTGTTCTGTTTCGTCAAACTCGAAGGCGTGAGGGGTGCGGCTCGCCAATGTGTGGAGGGTGAGGTTTGCCGCCCGAGCCGAGGTTCAGCGCTTCCTGCGAGCTGTTGATGAAGCCGTTGAGGATGGTTACTTCCGGCGCAAGGATGCCCCATTGCGTCCCTTTTACCGCCAATACCGCGGCCCAGCTCTTTGCCATCGCTAGCTGTTCCGTGCGCCGCGAGGGAAGCCAATCGCTACTCATACATTTCCTCCGTTTTTGCTATTTCCGAGGGCAATACTGCCCGCTTTGTTCCGTTTGCACGGCTCAGGCTGCAGCTTCTGCGGCAAAAGCTGTAGCTTGCGCCGTACCGGCTATAGCTTCTGTT